>CAZKWP010000068.1:0-10656 GCA_964556555.1 uncultured Syntrophomonadaceae bacterium | reverse complement strand
GAAATGATAAACCAATTGAAGGAGTGAGCGCACCTTGCTCAGAACAGTTAAGGCCAAAGAGGTAATTGATTTAATTGAACAAATGGCCCCGCTGAGTTTAGCGGAAACCTGGGATAATTCCGGCTGGCAGGCGGGCAACCCGGAGCAGCCAGTTAAACGGGTAGTGGTGGCCTTAGATTTTACCCGGGAAGTACTAAGAGAGGCTGAGCGGGGAAAGGCTGAGCTGATTGTTACCCACCATCCCTTTATTTTTAAACCGCTGCGGGCTTTGCGTTATGACCAGCCGGCCGGCGCATTACTTCGCGATTTGGTGCAAACGGAAATTTCGTTGTATTCTGCCCATACCAACCTGGATAATGCTACGACTGGCGTAAGTCAAGTTCTGGCGGACAAATTGGGCCTGCAGCAAACGCAGGTCCTGGGGATCGGCCAGCGTGAGAAGCTTTTTAAACTGGTGGTTTTCATCCCGGCGGGGCACGAGGACGCGGTTCGGCAGGCTGTCAGCGCGTCCGGAGCGGGTTGGATCGGCAATTATTCCCATTGCACCTTTCAAACTGAAGGAACGGGCACTTTTTTACCCCTTAAGGGAGCCACCCCCTATATCGGCCAGACTGGACAATTGGAAAAAGCAGCGGAATACCGATTGGAAACTGTGGTGCCGGAGCGCTTGATAAAGCCAGTGGTGCAAGCCATGCTTGCGGCCCATCCTTACGAGGAGGTGGCCTACGACTTGTATCCGTTGCAGCTGGCCGGGCCGGGATATGGACCTGGCCGAATTGGGCAGGTAGCCAACCCAGCGGAATTGAGCAATTTGGCGGAGCAGGTTAAACAGGTACTGCAATTACCGATTTTAAGGACCTATGGCCATCCTGGGCAATGGATCGAAAGGGCCGCTGTCTGCGGCGGGAGCGGGGCTTTCCTTATACCGGAAGCAGCGGCGCAGGGGGCGCAGGTCCTAATCACCGGGGATGTGAAGTACCACGAGGTACAGGAAGCGCTCGATCTGGGCTTGGCGGTAATTGACGCCGGGCACGGACCCACTGAATTTCCGGCCATCGAATGCTTAACCGCTTACTTGCAGGAAAAAATGCCGGCCGTCAGCTTTAAAACCGCCAAACCAATTTGGCAGGAATTTTGGCTATGATCGGAGTATAAGTGTACAATGAAAAGCAGGCAGCTAAACCGCCAAACTATTAACTTAAATTAAAGTGTTTAGGCTGTTAAAATTGAGTGACCAGTACTGAAATTGAACTAAGCAGCGGAGCTCTGCAAACGCAAAACCAGACCTAAAAAGAGCAATCCCGGGATTAACCCGGGATTGCTCTTTTTGTGGCCTTGTTTAATAAAGAAAAGCTGGTTGACGTCCGTGGAGCTGACTAGGTTTGGTTTGCTTGAATTAAAGGTATGATTCCTCTGGTTTAAGACTAAACCCAAGGACCAAAGGTTTTGCCGACCGGCAGAACCACTTTTTTGTAGGTGGCATTCATGACGTTGGCCGCTACCCCGTAGAAGGAGAATATGGAAATCAATAATTCAGACCAAGCTGCCAGGTCGTGCCAGAAACCATGCGGTTGGTCGGTTAGAACGCTCATGAACAGTCCCAGGAATAACAAGTCGATTAGGAAAAAGATAATGAATAAAACTTTATTGGTGCCCATTGATGCAAAGGTCATGATCACGGTAAAAATAAAATAGCCTAGAAAAGCGAAGCCTAGTTGGTGAGGAGCGTAGGTTGAAGCTGCTTCGGCCCCAAATTGACCCAAGGTGGTCATCCAGCTCATGGCTACGCCCAACCAGAAAAATCCGTATGCGCAAAAAGCAGTAGCGCCAAAGGTGTTATTGTGTTTAAAATCCATAATTCCAGCCACCAATTGCGCTAAGGCTCCCAGGAAGATTGCCCAGGGAATAACCCCGGCAACGCCCGCGGTCCAACCCAGCTTTTGGGAACTGGCTACCAAGGTAACCATTGCTAAACCAAAGAGACCAATAGCCGAGGGATTAGCAACCAATTCTTGAACGTGGCCGCTGACTTCTACTTTTCTAAAGTCCAGTTCTTTAACATCTTTAGCCATAATAACCTCCCTAACTCTCTTAAATCTTTCTGATGATCTGGACCGTTCAACCAGTTTTCAATTTGTGGTTTTTTGATCGATAGCTTATAGCCTATCCGCTCATTAACCCCTCCTTATTAAAAGGCATAAATTTGTACAAAGAATAACATGTTTTAGGTTGTCAGTCAACCTCAGAAAATGGCGAAAAGTAGCGGAGCAATGGGATTTTAATTATTTTCAAAATAAGGATGGTGCTGGTTTTATTAATCCCGGAAAATATAATTTGCAGCTTAAAAAACAGACTTAATTCATTTCAGTCTGCTTAATTCTATTATGGAATGTCCCAAAAATTAATGATTAATTTTGTAATATTCATAGTATTTATTGGAATAATAAGTTTGGAGCGAAATAAACCCGGTATAACCGGGATTCGCCAAAACAAAATTGATGATAAGGCTAGGAGGTTATTTAATGCAGCAAATGCAACAATTCCAACAACAGCTTCAGGCATCTCGACAAAGTTTGGAGCAGATCAATCAACTGGTAAGTCAAATGGAACATTCGGAACGGAATAATCAGCTGCAACTCCAGCAGCTGGCGCAAGCCGAAGGGAATGCGACGCAGCAACTGGCACGGCTCCGTCAAATGTGCAGTTCGATAAGCCAACAGTTAAATCAACTAAGCGGTATGTCCGAATCAGTCTCCATGTCCTCTTTCTCTGGTCAACAGTTTGGTGGTTCTTTTACCCAGCCCGGCTTTGCCGGTCAGAACCTGTCTACGCCTAACTTCTATAGCACCGGAACCCAATTTAGCCCAGGAAATCAATACAGCAGTCCGCAAAGCTTTTATCCGGGATCTAACACCAGTTATTCCAGCTCCATCCCCAGCTATTCCAGTACGGGTACTACCAGCGGAATTTCCGCGAACTACGGCTCGGCGCCGTTTAATACCGGATATCAAACGTCAACCACTCCTACTTTCAACCGGTTTATTTCCAGTGGAAATCAGAGTTTCCAACCCTCGATGTCCGGTCAATCGGGTATAGGTATGGGCACTGGATTCAGTGGAAACCAAAGCTATCAGCCTATGCTCTCCAGTCAGTCCGGGATTGGATCAAGCTACAGCGGAACCCAAAGTTTCCAACCCTCGATGTCCGGTCAACCAGGTATGGGCAGCAGTGCCAGTGATTTTTCCGGGTCTCAGCCAACCGGGATTAATCAATTTTCGGGAATAGGCATGGATCAAAATATGATTGGCTCTAGTTTTCGCAGCTTGGGCAGTTTCTAGATCCCTGGAAAAATCGCCGCTATAATTAAAGTGGGAAGAGGATTCTGGACAGTGCACCCCAAAGTTGGATGAAAAGTTCATCTTTTGGGGCGGTCATATAGGGATTTATAATCTCTGAAAAATTCAGCATAGTCGAGATAAGCGGCTATGCTGTTTTTTGTTTATCTGGCAAGCTGATGTCGCCAATGCAGTTCAACAATGTAGTTGTTAAAAATCTGAATCCGCTGAGTTCTGCGGGCATCGACCTTCTCAGTCTTGAACATTATTATCTTGTCAATGAACGGAAGATACCAGAACTTAACCGCTGATATTCATGGATATCGACAAGGCCATCCTATCTGGGATAAAATAATGGTGTAGACAACTTTCCTCAAAATACTTATAAAAGAGACTTGCGTGATCAAAATACGGAAGACCAGGATTAATAAAGGAATGAGGAGGTTATTATAGAATGCCTACGCTAAGAAAAGACGAGATTGTCAGGCAGTTTAAAGGTTTTATCCATTGTTCCCAGGTTGTGTTGACCCAGTGGGCAGAGGAACTGGGATATAATAAAGACGAAGCGTCCAGAATGGCTGCACCTTTCGGCGGCGGGATGTTCCGCGGTGATACCTGCGGTGCGGTGGCCGGTGCGATGATTGCTATCGGTATGCGTTATGGCCATAGCGAGTTGGGCGATGAGGAAGGAAACGCTGCCATGATCGCAAAGGTCACGGAATTTCTGACCAAATTTCGGGAAAAACACGGTTCAAATCTTTGTCGGGAACTGTGTGGTTATGATTTTTCTCAGGAGGGACAATTTGATGCGGCCTTGGCCTCAGGTGTCTTGTTTGAGAAGTGCCCGGAATATGTCGCGTCTGCTTTGAAAATTTTGGACGAAATTATGTAAAGTTAAAGCACGACAGATTATAACCCGAACCCAAAAACCGTTTGATTTCAGACAGGAATTGCATGCTTAAGCAGCGAATAAATAATCTATTAGTCGAGTTTTTGGGCAGCTTATAAATACCAGGTGGTGAAAGGAGGGGTCCCGGCTGCTTTAAGCTGGGGATTAATGAAAAATAACGAGCAACCGCCCAGCCCCAATCGGGAAAACCCGGAGTTTGAACCCCGAAAAGGGCTCTTAAGATTAACCGATCCGGACTTGGCACCATCCGTCCGCGGGGTGATTGTAATCCTAATTGTTTTTAAGATGATAACCCTCGAAGCTCTGAAAAAAGGGTACGATTCGCTGCTCTTAAATTGGGTTAACGGTCTGGCCTCATTCGGTTTTGCCATAGCCCTGCTGATGCTGGGCATGCTGATGTGGCGCAAATATGGGGAACCCCGGCTAAAGAACCGAAGCAACCGGTAAGCCATAATTAAACAGTCTCTGAATTAATGTTGTAATTATTGGGGTACTTACGGTATTCTATTGGTCAGGGAGTGTTAAAGGAAAAAATATTTTTTGAGGGACAGAACCGATTTTTGGCCCGGCGGTCGTGGAAACCCGCCTAAAAAAACAAGGAGGAGTCGAAGTGTCTAAAAATGGAGAGTCGCTATGGGTATCACCGCGGTTTGTAGTTCTAGCCTGTCTTTTTGTTACCAGCCTTTTAATCTCGAATATTATTGCCGGAAAATTAATACAGGTTTGGGGTCTGGTTTTGCCGGCGGCAGTAATAATTTTTCCCCTGACTTATATCTTTGGAGACGTACTAACCGAGGTTTACGGGTTTAAGCGTTCCCGTTTCGTAATCTGGGTAGGTTTTGCAGCCAATATTTTGATGGCCGCCGTCTTCTTGCTTACCATCGCTTTGCCCTACCCCGATTATTGGGCCGGTCAGACCGCTTATGCGGCAGTACTGGGTTTTACGCCCCGCTTGATATTGGCTTCCCTGGTTGCTTATTTCGCGGGCGAATTTGTCAATGCAACGCTGCTCTCAAAAATGAAGATGCTTACCCAAGGTAAGTGGCTTTGGACGAGGACGATCGGCTCAACCCTGGCGGGCGAGGGTCTGGATACGGTTTTATTTATCAGTATCGGTTTTGGCGGAATCTTGCCGGCGGCCAATCTGGGGATGATGATTTTGGCGCAGTACCTCTGGAAAGTTGGTTTCGAGGTTGTCGCTACCCCGTTAACTTACACGGTGGTAAAATGGCTCAAGGATAAAGAAGGTCACGATACGTTTGACTACGGAATCAGCTATAATCCTTTCCAGTGGGGGGTAAACAATGAACGCGCCTGATTTTAAAGCGTTAGGTAAACCCGTGCGGCAGCCCAGCCGAGGTTTGGAGGTATTTCCCAAACCCCCTGGCGTCGAGAAAATTGTCCTGGACACGGATGAGGTAACCAGCCTGTGTCCGGTCACCGGACAGCCCGATTGGGAAACCGTAGTAATCGAGTATGCGCCAGATCAATCCTGTATTGAAAGTAAGAGTTTAAAGCTCTACTTGTGGAGTTTTCGGGAAGAAGGGGTATTTTGTGAAGCCTTGGCCAGCCAAATAGCCGCAGACATTAACGCTGCCTGTCGGCCATTATGGTGTAAGGTAAATGTAACCCAGAAACCAAGGGGCGGAATCCGGATTTCGGCTACCGCGGTTGCTGGCCCTAAAACCCCTGAAGCCGGGGAAACGCCTGGTCGGAAGTCGGCCAGTTCGGTTTAGTCGTAAGCAGATGACTTAGATTGATGATCAGCGAATAAGGGCGGATTACGTCCGGGATTACGGCTATAATCTATTTAGACTAATTAATATTTGATTGAACTGAACTGGTTTTAAAGCTTTGACCACAAGTCAGATGTCCTTGAACCAGTTTTTCTTGCAGATAACCGATAAACACCTCTTCGCCGGGTTCTACGTTTTGTTGGCAGAAGCTGCAGGCAGGGCTATTTTCTTTCGCTATCCGGATCACGCCGGATATTTCCTGGCCATCAATTATCAGGATGCCGGTTTTCAGTTTGTTTTTGCCGGGTGCCACCGGGCTGCAGTCCGGGTGGTAGTGCCAGGATACCCGACGGCCGTTTTGTTTGAACTGGTAGTCCACAATCGGGTCAAAGGGCCGGATCGGCTGTTTGCATTGATGACAGAATCGGGCCCGCCGGCTGTTTGATTTTAGGGTATAGAATTGTTCAATCGGTTTAGTTCTTTTGGGCCGGTCCTTTAAGTAGCGATTGCGGGCCGGGTCTTGAGCCAGCCACTTTTCAACAAAGGCGTAAAAAAGACGATAATTATCATCGCTGGGCCGGACAAACGAGGGAAATCCCGCGTTTAGAATCTGTTGGTAAAAAGTTTGTTCGGCCACTTGGTGCGCCAATCCATCCATTTTATGGTACTCCCAAGTGTATCCCGCTTCCGTTAAGAAGCGGTGGAAATCATGAAAAATATTGCCGGAACAAACATACAGTTGATCATCCTTAGTAACTTTGGCGGTTTCCATCATTTTAACAACCAACTGGGTGGCCATTTGTTCGCAGGTTAAGTCACTTTCCCAAGTTAAGGGCATTTGGCTGGTGTAGATTTCTTCAGGGTCTTCACAGACTAAAACTAAAACTTCCGAAAAAGCGCGACATCCTCCGCCAGCATCTTCAACATACCATACTTTCACCGGCTGGCCTCCTTTCTGCATTTCAAATTTCGGCATTGGTCAGCTAAATCCTGCTTTGGAACGATTTAAAATGAATCAGGAGATAAAGGAATAAAGAAGCGGTTTTCGAAAACCGCAAATTATGCTATTGTAAGAAGAGGACTGCCGCAAAACATTAAGGCGCATGATAAACCTTAAGCCGGGCTAAGGCTCAGGAAATTAGTCCGCCAGCGGCCATGTATGATTTACGTGCATGGCTGTAATATTTAAAATCTAAAAAGCTAATGTTTAAAATATTGACAATGATATTGAGAAGTCAAATTTAAATAATGGTGTTGATAACAGCTGAAGTAAAAAGATAAAAAATATCAGCTAAAGATAACAGTCAATGTCTTCGGAAATGAGAGGCGGTAGAAGCAATGCGGTTTCTTTACCTGACAGATACCCATTGCCGCGGAAGCTCCCCGACCAATCGCAAAGACGATTTCGCTGCGGCTATGTATCGAAAATTAGATGAAGTAGCTTATTTAGCCAGAGAGTTGAGAGTGACCGCCCTGTTGCATGGGGGGGATCTTTGGGATTTCCCGAATCCTACTTATGCCGAGGCTAATTCTGTTTTGTCCCGGTTTAAAGCCACTGGGGTTCCTCTCTATGCTATTGCCGGGAATCATGATTTGCAGGGGCAGGATCTGAATACCCTGCCTTATACGATGCTGGGAATCCAAAGCGCTTACGGTCGGGTGCGGATATTCAGGGAACGGGAAAGAGTTTATTTTGCCGACCAAAACCTGCGGGTGCAAATAACCGGCCAGTCTTATCATACGGGAATTGACCGCCGCGACCCGCGGCTGGATTACTGCATTGAGAAACAAGACTGTGACTTTGCGATTAATCTGGTTCACGGAACCCTTTGTACTGATGAACGATTTCCCGGCTCGACGCACACGCACGTTTCCCAAATTCAGGAGACCGAAGCGGATCTGACCCTGGTGGGACATATGCATTTTGGTTTCCCCGACTATGAGTATCAGGGAAGACGTTTTATGAATATAGGGGCTTTATCCCGGCTGATTAATCATCCGATCGAGATTCGACGGCCTATACAAGTTTTATTGGTCGATTTGTCGGGCGTAGAGGCTAAAATAAGTAAAATCCCCTTAAAATCCGCTAGGCCGGGAGACCAGGTGCTGGATCCGGAAAAAGCGAAAAATACCGCCATCCAGATTGAAAGACTGGCCAAGAATGCGTATTATGCGCAAAACACCGAAGAGTTTGGGGCTTCCAGCATCCAGGATATTGTGGATATTTTGGGGGTTCAGGAAGGGTTCAGCAAAGAAATCCGGCTGGAAGCACTGCGGCGTTTACACATAGAAATCGAATACTTCCGGTTAAAATACGAGTTATAATCCGTAATTATATATTTAATTTTTGGACTGAATCAGAATGGAGTTGAAGAGTATGAAACCCGGGATTATCACCGAATTGCCCGGCCCCAAGTCCCAAGAACTCTTAAAGCTGAAAGAGCAGTATGTAGTCCGCGGTTACGGGAACGCCTGCTCCATGTTTGCGGACCGTGCCGAAGGGGCGTTGGTGCAGGACTTGGATGGCAACGTTTTTGTGGATTTTGCCGGCGGAATCGGCATTTTAAATACCGGCCACTGTCCCCCGGAAGTGGTCGAGGTTTTAAAAACGCAAATAGACCGCTACCTGCATACGGGGCATATCTTTTTAATGGAACCGTTGGTGCGTTTAGCGGAACGGTTAGCCCAGATTGCGCCCGGGGATTTTGCCAAAAAGGTAATGATGGTCAACAGTGGGGCCGAGGCAGTGGAAAACGCCGTAAAGATTGCCCGCAAGTCCACCGGCCGTACCGGGATAATCGCTTTGGAATGCGCCTTTCATGGCCGGACCTACATGGCCATGACTTTAACCAGTAAGGTGCGACCTTATAAGGCTTCGTTTAATCCCTTGTGCCCGGATGTTTACCGTACTTATTCTGCTTACTGCTACCGCTGTCCGTTTAAATCCACCTATCCGGAATGCGGGATGCATTGCCTGGAAAGCCTGGAAAGGCTGTTTGTGGCCGAATTGGCCCCAGAAAACGTGGCTGCGATTATCGCGGAGCCGGTCCAGGGCGAGGGCGGATTTGTTGTGCCCCCAGCGGAATTTTTGCTGGGTCTTAAGGAGATTTGCCAAAAACACGGGATGGTCTTTATCGCCGATGAGATCCAGACTGGGTTTGCCCGAACCGGTAAGATGTTTGCCTGTGAAAACTTTGGCTTGGAACCGGATTTGATGACCGTGGCCAAATCCTTAGGCGCGGGATTGCCGATCAGTGCCGTAGTCGGCAAAGCCGAGATCATGGATGCTCCGGAAAAAAGCGAGATTGGCACCACCTTTGGCGGCAATCCGCTCGGCTGCGCAGCTGGCTTGGCTGTAATCGATAAAATTGAGCAGGAACGGTTAACCGAAAAAGCGCAGCAGATCGGGGAGCGCATGCAGCAAAGACTGCGGGAGATACAGGAGAGATTTCCTTTGATTGGGGATGTGCGCGGCCTGGGGGCCATGGTGGCCATTGAACTGGTTAAAGACCGCCAGACTAAGGAACCAGCCAAGGAGGAAACCAACCAGGTTATCAGTACCTGCTATCAAAAAGGCCTGGCTGTGCTCAAGGCTGGCATTTACGATAATGTAATCCGGTTTTTGGTGCCGCTGGTCATCAAACCGGAGGAACTGGAACACGGCTTGGATATTTTAGCCGAGTCTCTGGCAGAAGTTACAAAGGCGGGATAAGCAATCGATTCTGGAAGGGGCTTTTTTCGTGGTAGAATTACGTGGTAAAATTAATAGTTAGGAGGTGGCAGCATGGCCTGGTTTATCGCTTTATTGGGTTTACTCGGTGTTTTTATATTTTTCCTGGGCGCTTCAATCAGTCTGATTCGGTGGAATAAACGCGTGTTTAAGACTTGCATGATCGGATTCTTTGCCAGTTTTGCGGTTGCCTTTATTGCGGTAGGATTACATTAGCAGTTTACATTAGGAATTAGATTGTATATAAATAAGTCGAAGATTGTTTTAAATTACGGCAACACCCCGGCAGGTGTTGCCTTTTTGTATTTATACTTGAAAACATTACTTTAAGAAGCTTATTCATTTTTAGTTTCTTAGTGCGGATCCTTGAGTCTGGTTTTTCAATAACGGAGGTCGGCTGGATATGATTATTCATTAATCCTAACCGGTAACCTTAGGTCCGATAGTTGTTCCATCCTCAGCCTTGTCTTCAGTGATGGCGGGAATCTCTGGAGCCAGGTCTTTTTGACGATTCAAGCTCGGTTTAACCTTGCCCGGTTTGGGGGGGGGGGCCAAGCGATTTTGATCAGACAATGGTTTTCACCTCCGTTGCTGCGGTTATTATTTTATTTTCCGCGAAATCTCCAGAATTTATTAGCCGAGGATTGGAAATCCGAGATTAACGGGAATAATTACCGTTACATTTTGGAGCTTTGCCCCGTCTATATAAGTAGGCCTCTAACAAAATTTAAGGGGAAGTTTCGAAGGGATAAGGAGTTGGCGATGTGCCTGCGGAGGGAAAGGTGGATTTAGGAAGGGAAACCCAGTTCGCAGCGGTTTACGATCAGCACTTTGATGCTGTAAACCGGTATCTGCGTTACCGGGTGGAAAATCCCTGGGATGCGGAT
The DNA here is from genome assembly GCA_964556555.1 of uncultured Syntrophomonadaceae bacterium. GTDB lineage: Bacteria > Bacillota > Ch66 > Ch66 > Ch109 > CAYXHK01. The sequence goes on along the minus strand of CAZKWP010000068.1, from coordinate 58 downwards.
GATTTGACGGCCTCGGTATTCATAAAAGTGCTGGAAAATTTTCAGTTCTTTCGAGGGG
>CAZKWP010000067.1:0-11774 GCA_964556555.1 uncultured Syntrophomonadaceae bacterium | reverse complement strand
ATTGCCCGGCGTTTAAAGCGCTGGATATAACTGGTTTTTAATAACTGGATATTGCACTGACAGGACTAAAGAGAACGGGAAATAAGAGGGAGCGGGGAAATGCCAATGTTAAAGTTCAGCGGGATGCTGCTGATTTTGCTGGCCGGCTGGGCCATTGGTTTTACGATCGCTAAAAAATTTCAACAGCGACCGCTGCAGCTGCGCGCTTTCCAATCGAGCCTAATGATGCTGCAGACGGAAATTAGTTATGCGGCCACACCGCTGCCGGAAGCCCTAAAGCGGGTAGCGGGACGCTGTGAGCAACCGATTCAGGATTTTTATCTGGCGGTAGTAAAACAGTTAAGCTCCGGGCAGGGTTTGACCGCGGACGAAGCATGGGGCAGCACCCTTTTAGAATGGCAGCGGGTATCCGCTTTGCAGTCCGGCGATATCAGCGTTTTACAAAACCTAGGAGGAGCTTTGGGGGCGTCAGACCGGGAAGAACAGGTAAAACACCTTCTCCTGGCCCAGGAACAGTTGCGCCAAGCGGAAATCAAGGCGGAACTGGAAAGGAGCAAGAATGAAACCCTTTGGAAATACGCCGGGGTGCTGATCGGCTTATTAATCGTCATTGTGCTTTATTAGTTTCGTCATTGTTCTTTATTAATCGGGCAAGCGTAAGGAGGGGAAGGAATGGATATTGATCTGGTTTTTAAGATTGCGATTGTGGGCATCGTGGTATCCGTGCTGCACACTGTGCTGAAGCAAGCGGGCAAGGAGGACGTAGCCAATATGGTCACCCTGGCTGGGGTAATCGTGGTTTTATTGATGGTGGTGCAAATGATTAATGACCTCTTCACCGTTGTCAAATCGGTATTTCAGCTTTATTAAACCCCAGGACAGCCCCTTTGAGATCCGGTTCAGTCTTGGCGGTTATCGCCTGTATCGCAATAACTGATAAATATTGATAAAGCGCTTAGCCAAAAAATCAATTTGTCAAAGTTTTTTCAGCCGCTAAACCAATCTTTACACCAGACAGGGGTGGAATTGGTGGAGATTTTACAAATTGTCGGAGCCGGTTTAGTCGTAACGGTTTTGATTTTAGTAATCAAGCCGCAGAGACCGGAATTGGCCTTGCAGGTCAGTCTGGTTTTTGGGGTGATCGTGTTTCTTTTCATGCTCGGCAAAATTTCCGGGGTGATCAATGTTCTGGAGGAGTTGAGTCAACGGGCGAATATCAATAAGTTTTATTTGTCCACGATCTTAAAGATTATCGCCGTGGCCTATATCGCAGAGTTTGGTGCCCAGGTCTGCCGGGACGCGGGGGAAGGTACAGTGGCCGCCAAAGTGGAGTTTGCGGCGAAAATTATTATCATGGTGCTGGCAGTGCCGATCATTGTGGCAATCCTGGATTCTCTGCTTAAACTGCTTTGATTTAAATAGCATTTGAATATCAAACTACGCTTGTTTGTCAAAACACTTTTTAAGATCAGAGAACTGCTTGCTTATTAAATTACTTGATTAATCCGCTTAATCTATTAAATCACTCAACTTATTTACTTAATTTATTCGCTGGCTCTGAGGTTCCACTAGAGGAGGAGCGTTATGCGCTTTTGGGGTAAACCGGGGCTTTTATTCTGGCTCTTAATCAGCCTGCTTTTAGTCTTATCGTCTGCCAGCTGGGCGGCGGCGCAAACCGAAACACAGGCTGCGCCAGACCCGTCCCTTGAAATGCTGGAGAGCTTGGATTTTAGCCAGGTAGAAGAAACCGTGAAGCAGATGAATCAGGAATTAGGCAACTATCTGCCGGCCATAGATTGGCGTCAGCTTTTGGAGGATATTCGGCAAGGGGAGGTTAGCTGGAGTCTCGCGGACATCTTGGCGGGAATGGGGCGTTTTTTCTTCCAGGAGGTTTTGGCCAATTCCTCGCTGTTGGTGCAGCTCATGATCCTGGCCGTAATCTGTGCGGTGCTGCAAAATATGCAGGGCGCTTTTAATGAAGGAACCGTAGGGAAATTGGCACAGGCGGTCTGTTACCTGGCTCTTTTAACCATCGCCTTAGGTTCCTTCGTATTAGCCGTGAATATCGGCCGGGAAGCGATCACCCGGATGGTTGCCTTTATCCAGGCCTTAGTCCCGTTACTGCTGACCATGATGGTAGCCGTAGGCGGGTTTACTTCAGCGGCCATGCTGCATCCCTATATAATCGCCTCGCTGGGGATTTTCAGTTTTGTGATCAACTTTATCGTTTTTCCTTTAATCTTGCTCTCCGCAGCGTTAAGTATCGTTAATCAGTTGTCGGATCGTTTTCGGGTTTCCCGTTTGGCCGGTCTCTTACGGCAGGCCAGTATCTGGTGCTTGTGCTTAGTGATGACCCTCTTTATCGGTGTTTTATCGATACAGGGCGCAATGGGAGCGGTGGCCGACGGGATTACCCTCCGCGCCGCCAAATTTGCCACCGGAACTTTTGTGCCGATTGTAGGCGGCTATTTTGCTGACGCGATTGACGCGGCCATCGGGTATGCCCTGCTGCTTAAAAATTCTATTGGCATCTTGGGTTTATTGGTATTGTTTGGCCTGTGTATTTTCCCGGTAATCAAGATTTTCGCCATAACCTTAGCCTATAAAATCGCCGCGGTGCTGGTGCAGCCGCTGGGCGATGAAAATACAGCGGAGGTTTTACAAAGCCTTGGCAGCAGTCTTGGTTTGATCATGGTCACGGTAGCCTGCATTGGTCTGATGTTTTTTATGACCATCACTATTATTTTGGGGACCAGCAGTCTCACCACCATGTTGCGCTGAAGTTACAGGCGGGAAGGAAGGGCAGGTGTTTAAGGCTGGAAACAATCAGAAGCGTAATCAGGGATATCGTGGTTATAGTCCTCTTGGCTGGATTGTTGGAAATGCTCCTGCCCGAAAACAATTTGCGTAAATACGTGAAGGTTGTGGTGGGGTTATTTATCATGGTTACCTTATTGATCCCCCTGGTTAACTTCATCTCCTCCGACGAATCCTGGGCAGTAAGCGCCTGGCAGTTTACGGACGACTCAGCCGGGGAGACGGCAACCGTCTTGTCGAACGGCGAGAGGATGAGTTCAAAGATGCAGGCAGCCACGCTGCAGGAATGCGAGAATCGCCTGGGCCGCCAGGTGGAAGCCTTGGTAGCTTTAGTGCCGGGAGTTGAATCAGTCCGGGCTAAGGTGCAAGCCAAGGCCGGGTCGAGCGGGGAGCTCTGGTCAGGCATTGAAAAGGTGTATTTGGAAATTGGCTTGTTAGGTCGCCAAAGTGATTTGACCAAAGATCCGGGATCGGCCATTTCCCCCAATCCAAAAAATACTGAAGCGCAGGAGGAAGACCCGGCGCTGGAGGAAACAGCCCCGCTGGTTAGTCCAGTTGACCCAGTCGAGATTGGCGATCCCGAAAAAAGGGCGGCACCATCTAAGCTTGATGAAGGGGGGGCAAAAGAACCGGCTGCACCGGCTAAAGACCTTGGCTCAGAAAGTTCGGTAAATCAATCGGTGGGTCAAAAAGAGATTGAGTCGCAGGTAAAAAATACCGTGGCCAACTTTTACGGAGTTCCCTTAAGCAAAATTCAGGTTGAGTTCAAGTAGGAAGGAATCCATTTTCCCGATAGTAGGAGGAGTTGGGATGAGATACATGAAGGAAATTAAGGAGATGCTCGACTTTTCAGCGCAGAACAAACTAAAGACCCTGCTCGTAGTAGGGACCCTCGGCATTGTTTTAATGATCGTTTCCGCCTGGTGGTCCAGCAGCTTTTCTGATTCAGCGGAAAAGAGCGGTTCGGGAGGAACGGTAACGACCCTGGCTCCGGACCAAGGGTCGGATTTAACCCTCACCGCGGATAATTCCGAAGCGGGGGTTATGGAAAACCGTTTAGCCGCGGTGCTGTCGCAAATTGAGGGGATTGGCCGGGTTAAGGTCTCTATATCTTTGGCCACTGGTACCCAGAAAGTTTTTGCCACGAATCAAAAAAGCAACCGACGGGATATTACCGAAAGAGATGAGCGAGGCGGTATCCGCACTACAGCCGAAAATACCGAAGATGAAGAGTTGGTTTTACTGCAGAGCAGCGGTCAAAATCCCGGGCAGCCGCTTCTCGTTCAAGAAGTTAATCCCGAGATTAGTGGGGTTTTAGTGGTCGCGGAAGGGGCGGGAGATGCCCGGGTCCGCGAGGAACTTACCCAAACCGTACAGGTGGTTTTGAATGTTCCAGCTCATAAAATAAGGGTAATGCCCAAGGTAAAGGGAGGCGATTAAACAAGTGAAGACATTGGTGGTTAACCGCCGAAACCTGCTGATCGGAATAGGAGCGCTGCTCCTGCTTGGCGCTATGTTTTATTACGGCTGGCAGTATACCGCTGCGGTCCAGGCCTCATTAGCCTCGGCCCTCGGTGTCTCAGCCACAGAAGCTGAGTCTGGGGAAACGAAATCCGCGCCGGAAAATAAAGCGGTCGCGGCCAGCACTAAAGTTACGGCCCCCGAAACAGCGCCTCAGACAGCGGCAGATCTGACGGATCTGGAAGAAGTCATCCCCGTGGCGGCAGTAGGGGTTCGCGCTAAAGAAAGCGCCAGTGAATTCTTTGCGCAGTTCCGCCTGGAACGCGACCAGGTGCGCGGCCAGCAGCTGGAATTATACCGGGAAATCGTGAACAATCCCCAGTCAGCGGAGAGTATGCGGAGTGAAGCGCAGCAGCGGCTGTTTACGCTGACGCAGGACATGGAAAAAGAGCTGAAGTCGGAAAATCTTTTAGTGGCCAGAGGTTATGCCGAGGCTGTAGTTTTTCTGCAGCCCCAGGGTGTTACGGCCGTGGTGCTCAGTCCTAAATTTACGGAAGAGCAAAAGCGTTCGGTAGTGAATTTGGTCAGCCGGACTTTAGGCTGCAAGGAAGAAGCCGTGTCCGTCATTGCGCGCTGATCCCGACAAGGTACACAAGGTACGGTAAAGTTTAGCCGGTAAAAAGGGTCAAAAAGCGAACTGAGGCCTCAAAAAGGATGTTCCGAAGAACACCGCTCCCGGACAAAAGGAGGTTGCCAAACTTCTTCTTTAATGCTTATAATAAATATTGGATAATTGTAAACTCAGGTACCGTCCCGGTAACCTGAGTTTCGATTTCTGGAAGTGCTTTGGATACTGAATATTTTATTATAGGGAGAAGAATAAGAATAGGGGGATTAATCTTTGATGGGTAAACTTAAGATAACGGATACTACTTTGCGTGACGGTCACCAGAGTTTATGGGCTACCCGGATGCAGTTAGAAGATATGCTGCCGATCCTCGGGCAGATCGACGCCATTGGCTACCATTCCCTGGAGGTATGGGGCGGAGCCACCTTTGATGTTGCTTTGCGTTTTTTAGAAGAAGATCCTTGGGAACGGCTGAAGGTTATTCGCCAGAACGTGAAAAACACCCAGCTGCAAATGCTGCTGCGGGGCCAGTCCTTGGTCGGGTACAGCCATTACCCGGATGATGTGGTGGAAAAATTCGTGATCAAGGCCGCGGAAAACGGGATTGATATTTTCCGGATCTTTGACGCCTTAAATGATATCCGCAACCTGGAAAAAGCGATGCAGGTAGCGAAGGATTGCGGGAAACATGTGCAGGCTTCTGTAGTTTATACGATCAGCCCGGTCCACACCCTGGAACATTACGTGGAGACGGCTTTGAAACTGGAAGACAAAGCTGCGGATTCGATCTGCATTAAAGATATGGCCGGCCTGCTTTCTCCCTATCGGGCCTTTGAATTAATTTCCGCTCTGAAAGCGCGGTTAACCATCCCGGTGCAGCTGCATACCCATTATACCGGAGGCATGGCCATCGCGACTTATATCAAGGCAGCGGAGGCCGGCGTAGACGTGGTGGACACCGCTGCCGGACCTTTAGCCTTTGGTTCCTCGCAGCCCCCAGTCGAAACTTTAGTCCGGGTTATGCAGGAAAGCGAACGGGATACCGGTTTGGATTTACACAGTCTGTTCCAGATCTCCGACTATTTTGAAGAAGTACGGGTTAAACGGGGTTATGAGCGGGGCATGACCCGGATTTCGGATATGCGGGTTTTTGAACACCAGGTGCCTGGGGGCATGATCTCCAACTTTGCCGACCAGTTAAGGGAACAGCAAGCCTCCCACCGCATGCCGGAAGTGCTGGACGAAATTGCCCGGGTTCGCGAAGAATTAGGCTATCCGCCTTTAGTAACCCCTACCAGCCAGATTGTCGGCACCCAGGCCACAGTAAACATCCTAACCGGCAAAAGATACGGCATGGTCCCTGGGGAAGTCCGCAAGTATGTGCAAGGTTTTTACGGGAAGGTGCCGGGCGATATTAATCCGGAAATCCGCAAAAAAATCCTGGGTAAAACTCAAAGCATCGAATGCCGTCCCGCGGACTTAATTGAACCGCGTCTGGAAAAATGCCGGGAGGAAATCGGCGAACTGGCCTGCACTGAGGAAGACCTGCTGGCTTATGCCTTATTCCCCATGGTGGCGAAAAAGTTTTTTGAAGACCGAGCAGGCAAGGAAGAACAAGCGGAGAAACCTGAGTAGAACCTTAACAAAAACTTGAGTAAAATTTGAACAGAAACCTGAATAAAAGCTAAATACTGGACAAATCAGCTTATTGCTGGTATTATAAGTAAAACCAGCCAGGATTCAGGAAGCCTTATCTTAGTGGTAAAGTCGAGTTAAGTGTTTCCGGTTTGGATCAAAAATGGATGGAGGTGCTAAATATGGATAAAGTTGATCGGGTTGAATTGGGTTCAATTAGGATTGCTGACGAAGTCGTATCCATCGTTGCCGGACTGGCCGCAACCGATGTGCCGGGTGTTGCGGGCATGAGTGGCGGTATCGTAGGGGGGATTGCCGAGCTGTTAGGCCGGCGGAATCTTTCCAAAGGGGTCAAGGTGGAGGTTGGCGAGAAGGAAGCGGCGGTTGACCTGTTTATTGTCGTTGAATATGGGGTGAGAATCCCCGAAGTTGCACTGCGGATCCAGGAATCGGTTAAACGGGCGATTGAAAGCATGACCGGTCTAACCGTGGTAGAAGCAAACGTACATGTGCAAGGGGTTGTACTCCACCCAGGGGAAACGAAAGAGGAGGAACCCCGAGTTAAATAGGTTAGGCTAAGCCAAACCCCCTGCCGCGACAGGGGGTTTGAGCTATGGCGGAGGAGTTGGGATATATGAAATTTAAAGAGCGGTTCGAGTTATTCCTGTTTTCGCTGCTTCTGCTCGGAATGGGAATTTTATTGCTGGGATTTGCGCTGGGTTGGATGTTGCCTCTGGATCAATTGTTAGCCACGCTGGGGCAGGCTCAGGGCAAGTGGCTGATCGGGCTGGCCGGAGCGGTCTTAGTATTTCTGGGACTAATCAGCTTTTTTGACAATCTAAAGTCGGCTCCGACCACCACGGAGGGAGTTACCCAGGAATTAAAACTGGGTCGGGTCATAACCACGGTTCAAGCGTTGGAGAGCGTAGTCCACAAGGCGGTCCGGCAGGTCCGGGGGGTTCGCGAGGTTAAACCGGTAATTCGGGTAGATGCCGCCGGGTTGGTCGTAATTCTAAACTTAGTCTTGGCGCCGGAGGTTAAAATTTCGGAAATAGCCGAGCAGATTCAAGAAAACGTAAAAAATCAAATGAATCAGATTGTCGGCATTGAGGTATTAGAGGTGCGAATCCGTGTGGAAAATATCGGGTATGATTCCAACGCCCGGGTTGAATAAGCCAGTTGCACCTATGGGGGGTCTAAAAGATGAATGAGTTGTGGAATGAAATAAGGGAACGTCATTTTGGCAAGCTGGTCGGGGTAGCAGCCGGACTGCTTTTTGGCAGTCTGATCTTAATTTTTGGTTTTTGGCGCACCTTGTTTGTGACTTTGCTGGCAATAGCCGGCTTTGTGATTGGCAAGCGGTTTGATGAAAAGGGCACTTTTCAGGACCTCTATCGAAAGATATTTCCGCAGCGCTAGAAGAATAGGCTTAAGATTAGCAAATAGATAAACTAGATAAACCATGCAGATAAACCACACAGTTGAGGAGGTCACCGGCTTTTGGCGACTTGGGCCAGCCGGGATAGTAGTGAGTAGAAGGAAAGCGCGGGAAACGGCCCTCATGGCCCTGTTTCAGATGGATTTAGTCGGAATGGAAGAACAGCAAGCCCTCGATTTTGTCCTGGCAGAGTTTCCCCTGGAAGCCAAAGCGGTCGAGTACGCACAGGGGCTAACCAGGGGAGTTTGGGAGTACCGGGAAACAATAGACGCTCTAATCCAGCGGGAAAGTGCGGAATGGAAAGTAAACCGGATGGCCGTGGTGGACCGGAACATCTTACGCTTAGCCATCTATGAAATGTACGTTTTAAATAATGTCCCGGACCGGGTAGCCATAAACGAAGCCGTTGAACTATCGAAACGGTTTGGGGGACCAGAATCCGCGAAGTTTATAAATGGTATTTTGGGCAGCTTAGTTAAAAATCAGATTACAACACCGGAGGCTGATTAGAGGATATGGCAGTAAAACTAATTGATGGAAAAGCGATTGCCGCAGAGATTCGCAACGAACTGAAAGCGGAGGTAGCTCAACTGAAAGAAACTGGTTTGTGTCCGGGGATAGCGGTAATTATGGTTGGAGATGATGCCGCTTCGCAATTATACGTGAATATGAAAGCCAAGGTCGCCGAGGAACTGGGTCTCTACTCGGTTTTGCAGATGTTGCCAAAAGAAACTACTCAGGAGCAGTTGTTAGCCGAAATAACCAAGCTGAACCAGGATCCCGCTATCCATGGCTTCTTGGTTCAACTGCCATTACCAAAGACGCTGCCGGAAGAGAAAGTTTTAGAGGCGGTGCATCCGGACAAAGATCTAGATTGTTTACATCCTTATAATATGGGAAGGCTGCTGATTGGCGAAAGCGGGGTAAAACCGTGCACCCCGTTAGGGTGTCTGACCCTGCTGGACCGTACCGGGATTGAGATTGCGGGTAAGAAAGCGGTGGTCATAGGCCGGAGTAACATCGTGGGCAAGCCAGTGGCCGTAATGCTAATGCACCGTAATGCCACGGTCACGATTTGTCACTCGCGCACGGCAAACCTTACCGCCGAACTGCAGCAGGCGGATATTGTAATCGCCGCGGTCGGAAAACCCCAGTTTATTACGGGCGAAATGCTCAAGCCCGGGGCAGTAGTGATAGATGTGGGAACCACCCGCTTGCCAAGTGGCAAAGTTGTGGGGGATGTGGATTTCACGAGCGCCAGTGCGGTCGCGGGTTATCTTACCCCGGTCCCGGGCGGAGTGGGGCCGATGACGATTGCCATGCTGATGAAAAATACGGTAGAGGCGGCGAAGGTAAGTTGCAGGCGCTAAGAATACATACGGTTAGTGAGGTGGCCGGGAAAATCCAGGGATTGCTGTCCGAGGATAGGACCTTGAGTAATCTTTGGATGCGGGGAGAAATCTCCAATTTACGGTCGCCTTCTTCCGGTCATTGGTATTTTACCCTGAAAGATGGTGCCAGTGCGTTAAGGTGCGTTATGTTTCGCTCGCGGGCCAGCCGCACCAGTTTTTTACCGCAGGATGGAATGCGGGTGGTCATTCGGGGGTACGTATCCCTTTATGAACGCGACGGGACTTTACAAATTTATGTGGAAGAACTGCAGGCAGATGGCATCGGTGCTCTGTGGGCAGCCTTTCAGGAATTAAAAGAAAAATTAGCGGCTGAAGGATTGTTTGCCCCGGAACGCAAACGGCCTCTGCCGGTTTTCCCCCGTGTCGTCGGAATTGTTACCTCTTCTACCGGCGCTGCTTTCCAAGACCTGCGCACCGTGATTCATCGCCGGTCCCCCGGTACCCGGATTATTCTGGCTCCCGCTTCGGTACAAGGACAAGAAGCTCCCGGGGAAATTCTCGCGGCGCTGCAAAGGCTGAATAAACGGCCGGAGGTGGAATTAATCATCGTTGGCCGCGGGGGCGGTTCTCTGGAGGAATTATGGGCCTTTAATACGGAAGTTGTAGCCCGGGCGGTCTTTGCTTCCCGAATCCCGGTCATTTCGGCGGTTGGCCACGAAACCGACTACTGTATCGTGGATTGGGTGGCGGATAAACGGGCAGCCACCCCTTCGGCCGCGGCTGAGCTGGCGGTGCCGGTAGCAGCTGAATTGGCGCAATGGCTGCAAGCGGCTAAGGAGCGTTTAAATCGATCAATACAAGTCTATTTGCGCCGACGAAGGGAACGGTTAACTGTTTTAACGGCTCGGGAAGTCCTGCGCAGCCCCCGTGATTTATTGGCGCTGCGAAAATTGGAATTAGCCCGCCTTAAGCGGGAATTGCCGGCCCAGATGCGCCGCATCCTCAAGCAGAAACAAACGGTAATGGCAAACTCAGCCGGTCAGCTTACGGCTTTGAGCCCGCTGGCCGTTTTAGGCCGGGGGTATGCGGTCTGCCAGAAGCTGCCCTCTGGAGAGCTGGTTCGCTGCAGTTCGCAGGTACAGCTGGGTGAGACGATGAAAGTAACCCTTAATCAGGGTCAGTTAATCTGCCGGGCGGAAGATCGCTTAGAATAATTAAGCGAACTCTAACTGTTGAGAAAAATTCAGAAGGGTGGGCTAAAGGTGGAAAACGCGGCGGAAAAGCTTAGTTTTGAGACCTCGATAGATCGTCTGGAAGAAATTATCCGCAAGCTGGAACAGGGGGAACTCCCGCTGGATGCTGCCTTAGAATGCTTTCAAGAAGGAATTAACCTGGTAAAAGTCTGTAATCAGCGGCTGCAAGCCGTGGAGGGTCAAGTAGAGATTCTGATTCAGCAGTTAGAGGCAGAATCGCGGGAAGAAGGCGGTACAGCAGGCTATGGAGTGGATTAAACCAGAGTTAGCCCGCCGGGCGGCGGAAGTTGATCAGTTATTGGAAACCTTTTTAGCCGCTGAGGAGGGATACCCGCCCAGCGTGCATGAGGCCATGCGCTATAGTGTTATGGCGGGAGGAAAAAGGCTGCGGCCGATTCTGGCCTTTGCCGCAGCGGAAGCGGTTGGGGGAAATTCCCAAATTGTGCAGCCGGCAGCGATCGCTTTGGAATTAATTCATACTTATTCGCTGATCCATGATGATTTGCCGGCTATGGATAACGATGATTTGCGCCGCGGAAAACCGACCTGTCATAAAGTTTTTGGGGAAGCTACGGCAATATTAGCCGGCGATGCCTTACTGACTTTAGCTTTTGAGGTCTTAGCCCGGACTACGCGTTTGCCGGGAGCGCCGGACCCTTTAATAATGCTGCAGGTTATTCAGGAGATCGCCCAGGCTGCGGGGACCCAGGGCATGATTGGCGGTCAGGTGGTCGATTTGGAAGCAGAAGGCCAACCGATTAATGCTGCTGCCTTGGATTATATCCATCGTCATAAGACCGGGGCCTTGATTCGGGCTTCGGTTCGGGTCGGGGCTTTACTGGCCGGGGCTAAGTCCGCGGAACTGGCGGATTTGAGCCGGTATGCGGAGGAATTCGGCCTCGCCTTTCAGATTGCCGACGATATTTTAGACATCGTCGGGGATGAAATTACCCTGGGCAAGCCAGTGGGCAGTGATGTGCGCAATGAAAAAGCCACTTATCCTGCGCTCTGGGGTTTGGAAAAAGCCCAGGCAATGGCTAGGGTCAGTGCCGAAAAGGCCATCGCTTACCTGGCTGACTTTACGGATCTAGCCGATTTTTTGCGGGCCTTGGCGCACTACGTCGTAGTGCGGGAAAAGTAAAAACAAGGCTGGTTAGGTTGGGTTGCGCTGGGTTAAGCCAGGTGAATTA
>CAZKWP010000066.1:1535-11804 GCA_964556555.1 uncultured Syntrophomonadaceae bacterium | reverse complement strand
GCACGCCGCCAGCGTTCGTCCTGAGCCAGGATCAAACTCTCCATAAAAAAAGTTTGAAATATCCTAGCCATTTTCTAGTCTGGCTTTTTTCTCTTTGTCCGTTTGAGCCGACTGGCTTAATTCCTTTAAAAAATCAGTTCCAGTCTTCTTCGCACTTTTGTCTTGCTGTTCAGTTTTATCAGATCCGTTGCGCTTTGGCTTCCTGCCGCGCAAGAGTTATCTTATCATCCACCAGCTTAATTGTCAACAGATAATTTAATAATTCTTTAATATTCTGCAAATATAGACTTAAAATATAGACTTGAGAGTAAGAAAAAAAAGACGCCCATAATTCCGATTGACCCCTTCAAGAACCTTCCCCTGGTTTGCTAATGGTTCTTAGGCAATGACCAATTTTTAATCCTGTTCGCTTAACCTGACCTGAAGGCAGTTCAAGTACCAATGAAGATTGTTTGATAACAGGGCATACCTTCCCCGGTCCTATCCTTTCTATTATATGGAGAACCTTATAGTCTGTAGATAGAAACACTACATCTATAAACATTTTCATCCCAATAGTATGAACCGAGGAGCAAGGTCTAATCAACAGGCCCTCCCCTTGTGACATGTCATCTTTGCCCAGCAGTCCCTTGAGTCGGGTAAAAAATTTGTCGGCCAGGTAACACTTGTTAGCTATCTTTTCTCCATTATCTACATTTATTATTTCAAATACCTGCACCTGTGTTCCTCCCTAACGCATAACCTTGTAATCTAGTCTGAATAACTAAATTACCTTTCACATAATAAGAACCGTGGTAACCCGTGATCCAAATGGCAAGTTGCAAATCACCTATCCTCTAAAGAGTTTCCATGAGATTTATGAAGGATGGTCCTAAGAGGATAATAAATAGTACCGGGAAAATAAAAAAGACCAAAGGCAGAAGCATTTTAACCGGTGCCTTCATAGCTCTTTCTTCGGCCTGCATGCGACGAGACTCCCTGGCTTGCCTAGATTGAATCTGCAGCACATTACTTATGCTTACTCCTAAGATTTCGGCTTGAATGATGGCCGTGGTAAAGACAGTGACTTCATTAATACCCATCCGGTCAGCCATATCTTTCATGGCTATCCTGCGCGCTTTTCCCATCTTCATTTCCTGTAATACTTTTTTAAATTCATCCGCTAACGCCCCGCGCTTCTTTTCGGTTACCTTTTGCAAGGCAGCATCGAAACCAAGACCGGCTTGAACACTTATAGAGAGCATATCCAAGAAATTGGGCAATCCCCTTAATATTTCCTCCTGACGACGCTTGATCAGTGACTTGAGCCATTGATCAGGCAGCAGAAATCCAGCAGCAGCCAGCAATACCAAATAAAGCATATTACCAGTAATAATCCCGCCTATAATACTAGCCGTAAAAACCACATATTTTAAGATCAAGTAACTCTCGCCATTTAATCCGTAAGGATTCCCCGCGCTTCTTAGTTTGCTATTGTAAGCGTCTTTTTCATTCTTAGGAATAAGTCTTTTGAATACCCGGCCCAAACTACCCATAACCCGGTTTACTACCCGGGTCTTAAAACCCAACTGCAGTTCAGGGGGCAGGTACACCTTTTCCTCCTTTACTGTATAGGCAATCAGCCTCTCCCGGACCAATATCCGTTCCCGGTTTTTTGAGTAAAGGAATCCAACAACAAAAGAAGCTACCATCATTATCAGTAGAGCGCATATGATTAATAGCATTTTTTCCTCCCCCGGCTAGAATTCTATATTAACAATCCGACTTATAACCAGTGCACCCAATATTTCCATTAACACTGCAGTTCCCAGCATAGCTATACCCCGACTATCCTGGAAAAGAAAATACACATGCTCCGGGCTTATCACCAGCATAACGGCCATAAGCGCTATTGGCAGCGCTCCCACTATTATCCCGGAAAGCTTGCCCTGAGCAGTCAAGGTTCGCACCTGTTTTTTAATGCGGGCTCGGTCTCGCATAGTATCCCCAATATTATCCAGAATTTGAGCTAAATTGCCGCCAATCTGCTTCTGAATAATAATCCCGGTAATAACCATATCCAATTCTTCACTATTTACACGGGCACTCATATTCATCAAAGCTTCTTCCTGATTGAAACCCAAGTTCATTTCCCGCAAACACCAACCGAATTCGGTTGCTATCGGCGGGGGCATTTCTTTTACTACCGTCCCCATGGCCTGCTGAAAACCGAAACCGGCCCGAAGGGCATTAGCCATAATAACCAAAGCATCGGCTAACTGCATCTCAAAGCATTGTAAGCGTTTGTTCTTTTTTATGCTGATATAAATCCAGGGCAGTACTAGGGTTAAAACAAATGCCATAACTGCCAGCCATAAATTGGCACTGATAATAAAGGTAATTGAAGGAACTAAAGCGATGGCAGCCAAGCTGATGGTTATGTACTCTTCTCCCTTCAAAGGTATGCCCGCTTCAACCAAACGGCTCTGTAATCGTCCGGTAAAGGAACGGGCGGCAAAGAGGTGGGATACCGCTTTCAGCAGTGCAGCCAAAGCTGCCTTTACGGTTAGTTTATCCCGCGGAGTTTCCGGTCCAATCTGGCCCATCACGGTGTACAGCCGCTCTACATATACATTTCGTAAGGAAAAGGACTTGACCAATCCAATCAGGGCAAAGACAATGGCGATAGACATCAAAATAGTTATCAAATACTGCAAGAAAGCCCTCCTCCTCTCCTAAGCAAGTCCGGTCTTTATCCAAAAAACTCATCCGGTACTACTATACCGGCAGCCCGGAGCTTATCCAAACATCTGGGTTTAATACCGGTAGCTCGGTGACGACCCTGTACCCGGCCCCGGTCATCGACACCGGTCTGTTCATAGATAAATATATCCTGCAAGGTTATTATATCGGTCTCCATACCCACTACTTCGGTAATATGGGTTATTTTTCGACTGCCGTCCGATAAGCGACTTTGATGTACCACAAAATCCACCGCTGATGCTATTTGCTCCCGGATAGCCTTCATGGGCAGTTCCATCCCCGCCATCATTACCATGGTTTCCAGCCTGGACATGGAATCACGGGGTGAATTAGCATGAAGGGTGGATAGTGAGCCGTCATGCCCGGTATTCATAGCCTGTAGCATATCCAGGGTTTCACCCCCGCGCACCTCGCCCACCACTATGCGGTCAGGCCGCATACGCAAAGAATTGCGCACTAAATCTCTTATACTGATTTCTCCCTTGCCGTCTATATTGGGAGGCCGCGTTTCCAAGGTTACTACATGATCCTGATTCAGTACCAGTTCTGCCGAGTCTTCTATAGTAATAATGCGTTCATCAGGGGGAATAAACCCCGAAATTATATTCAGGGTACTGGTCTTACCTGCTCCCGTACCACCAGATACAATTATTGACATATGTCCCTTTACACATGCTTCCAGGAAACGGGCCATGTTGGAGGTCATACTATTGAATTTTATTAAATCAGATACCTTAAGCAAGTTTTTGGAAAACTTTCTAATAGTTAAAATACAGCCATTCAGTGCTATCGGTGGTATTATAGCATTCACCCGGGAACCGTCCGGCAAGCGGGCATCTACCATGGGCATACTCTCATCCAGACGCCTTCCCAATGGGGATAGAATTCTCTGAATAACAGTTTCCAGGTGCATATTATCCCTGAACACCACATTGACCATTTCAATCTTGCCTTTTCGCTCCACAAAGATCTGATTCGGTCCATTTACCATAATCTCAGAAATACTCTCATCACGCAGCAATTGGCTGAGCGGACCAAATTCCAATACCTCGTCAGTAACCTGTCTGACAATAATTTCGCGTTCACTACGGGGCAGATTAAAGTAATCATTTTCAATAATCACATCGGTAATGCTTCGAATCCGACTTTCGGTTTCTTCCCGATCCTGACTATTAAAGGATTCCTGTACTACTTCACGAATTATCTTCTGCTGAATCTTATAAACAATTTCCAAGTAACGTGAACTATTGGTTTCTTTGTTTATACTGGGGGTTAATACCTGATCATTTTGCAATCTGCTCAGGAGTGACATTGCAGTATCCCACCTTAATCCTTATTTACCTTGATCTATGAGGTCCAATATTTCCATTAAACTTTTGGATATAGCGGCTTTGGGATTCATCTCGAAAAAAGGAATTCCCCGATTTACTGAGGATACGGTTATCTTAAAATCGTTGGGAATGGAAGCTGCTGTTTTCATACCTAAAACCCGCTCAACATCCTGTGCCTCCAAACCCACTGAGAGGGAGGAGGCCCGATTTAAAATCAGTTTGGTATGGGGTAAGAGATTCATGGGCTCTAATATATCGATTCCTTTTTTAATATTCTTTATGGTAGGAATATCCAATGATATCAAGAGCAAGACCAAGTCTGACATTTCCAAGGCGGTCAGGGTGGTTTCATCCAGAAATGTGGGGGTGTCTATAAAAGTATAGCGGTACATTTTCCGACACATTTTCAGTACCGTCTCGACCCCAAAGGAATTCACCAATTCTGCTAATTCCGGTTTGTGTGGGGCGGAGAGCACTTTGACTCCACTGCGTTCATAAAAATATTCATCCAGAAGATCCGCTGTCAGTTCACCAGATTCCAGCATTAATTCAGCAATGGTTTTACGAGGATTGATATTCATCATCAGGCTTATATCGCCAAACTGCAGATCCAAATCAATGAGAGCTACCTGATTTTTATAGCGGGCTGCCGCTGCCACGGCAAGATTGGCAGCAATAACACTCTTACCAATCCCCCCTTTATTACCGAATATGGTAATAATCTTGGATTTTTTGGGTGCCTGCTGTACTTTACTTGCTTCGCCGCTATCCCGGGAAACAACTCCTGCATCACTGCTGCTCTTTACAGTTCGACGATAAGAATCGGCTAGTTGTTTAACTCGACTGATTAATTCAGGAGTCTGCACAGGGCGCAGCACCAATTCTCGTACCCCCGCCTGCATAGCCCTTTTGAGCAAATTATAATCTTCTTGCTCGCTAATCAGAACTAGCTGTATCCAGGGATAATGAAAGTTAACCGTACCTGCGACTTCCAAACCATCCCCCTCTGCTAGTCTTACGTCCATTACCAGTACTTCTGGCTTTAATGCCGCTATTAACTCCAAGACTTCGGAGGCTTTTCCCGCCTCCCCCACCACATCTATATCACGATCACTTTCTAGAATACTAATCAAACTTTGGCGATCACCTTCATTAGCATCTGCTATTAGTACTCGAATAGATTTCATATCCCAGCCACCTCTCGTTTCGACGTTTAATCTTAGTCTTTAAGGTTGCATCAAATGGTTAATTTTATAGCCTGGTAAACTAAATTGGGAATCGTCCACTGGTGATCTTAACATTAACCGGATTAAACCTCTTTCCCCAGCCAAGATAAGGGGCTGGGCCTGTTCTGGAGTTACTGCCAGAGTAAGTGTATTTATCGCATCGGAACTACCTGAAACTCCTTTGGTCCCTATCGACAAGACTTCAATGTCCTGGAGAAGGAGCATGGTTGTAGTGGGATCATCTATCGAACCTGGGGTGGGTAATTCTATGGTAACCATTACATCAACATGATCCCCGGCCTGAATCTTGAAGGACACGGCAGCCGTTTCATTAACAGCTATAGCAACTGCCCGCTTGTTAAGGGGCACACTATAAGCCAGCCGGGCTACCTTATCCTTTTCTCCCACCAGCTTTTCCTTAATAATTTCTTCCCCGGCCGCGATGTAACTGGAAGTTATTTTGCCTACCGCCTCATTAGCTTCTCTTACCCCATTTGGATGAGCATACCGGGCCGGTACTTCTTCAATCATAAGCTGGGTCCGCTTTATCACTTCATCGGCCCCTATGGGCTGAGCAGCCTTTACCACGGTTACCAGGTCACCGGGCCTATATTGTTCTTCCACCTGTTCCATATAAACATAGAACAATACAGCTGCTAATAAGCCACAAACGATAGATATAATCCAGTATTTTAATACTCCTTTAAACAATCCCGGTACTCCCTTCAATCATTCGCTAAGTTCCATGGTGTAAACCTTATTGTTAACTACGCTTTCACTAATTTCTGCTCCGCTTACATAACCAGGAACAAATTGCCCCTGAATTATACTCTCACTGCCCACACCTGTCACATTCTCAATGAAAAAACCGACAAAGCTATGGACTTGAAAATATTTTTTATCATATAAATCCCCAACCATAGCAATGACAAATCGGGGACAATTGGGATCATGGTCTTCAGCGGTACACTCTCTGTCACATTCATTTATACACTTATTCAACCGGTAACTTATCCCATTCAAGGTGGCTCCGCTCATAACACCGGGTTCCTCCCGAACTAGGGTACCGTTTGTAATATATGCACTGCCATCATAGCCATAGCTCAAATAACGTTGGTAATCGGCCGCCCCACCATTACCACCAGAAAGTGATAGAAAATCCAAGCACCCATACCAACCCTCAGTTCCATCACCGGCACCTTCTTTAATAGTTACTGTTTCACCAAACACCACCTGGTCCTGCAACACAGCCAGAGGAACCCCACCCACATTGGGCGGCAAACTCCCCACCTGACCCACCCGGGCGGTGGCGCGGGCCTGTACCTCTCCTTCAGTAACACCCAGTAGCCTAGCAAAATGCATCGGCTGCACTTTGGCTACCTCCCCGCTTATGGCGCGATAGTCTTCACTAATACTAAAGGCAACTTCCTCCAGCTCCAATCCATTCATTTGAGCATAGCTTTGTGCTACATCTATAGCTGCCAGAGGATCATCGGGAAGTTCCCGCACCCCGGCTATCACTGCAGCATCAATTGCATTGGAAGCCTTTATTCTTTGAGCATATACCAATCCAACATCGATTACCAGAGCCATACAACCTATTAGAGCCACCAAGGCCAAGGTTATCAATACTATAACTGATCCAGATTGGTCATTGAGCAATCTTTTTATTAACTTCCTCATGACAAATATCCCCCTTTACGGCATCTTCTCTACCCGCATTACATATTCTGCCGATAGGTTCATTGGGTTTGGAACAATACTGCTGATAATAGGAGTAATAATGTCCATCTCATAATCAATCCGAACTGTCAGTGCGGAACCGATAGTTCTACTGCTGGGGCTGATGCTAATATCCTCGTTGCTGATAGTAAGGAATGAATCATGGCCTATGATGTGATCTTTAATGCTTTGATCACTCATTCCCACTACTCCGTAGCGAACTCCATCCCGAGTCAGATCATGAATTAGCATATAAGCTCCCAGTATTCTTCCAAACTCAAAGATAGCGAATAGAATCAATAAAAGCACAGGGAGAATTATCGCCATCTCCACCATGCTCTGAGCTTTCTTGGATCTATACAATTTAAAAAGATTTTTCATAGTTTCACCACTTAAAAAAATAGGCACTCAAAGCCCCCAAGGCTATGGCCAGAGCATAGGGGAAACGAACTCCGGAATTATTGGCTTCAACTGATTTCTTTATTTTTTGTACCCTTAACAGGGCCAGCAACCCCGCTGCCCAAAGTTGACCCAGAGTCTTTCTCAACTGCCCTTTTATCATTAATAACCCAACCGCAATCAGCCCTCCCCAAAGGGCCATAAAAATAAAGGTATGAAAGGCAAACAAAGCCCCTTTAAAGGTTCCTACCACCCCTAACAGTTTAACATCCCCTGCTCCCATACCACCCAGGGCAAAGGGAATAAAGAGCAGAGCCAGACCAGCCACCAGACCTTGCACACAAATGATAATTCCCGTTAAGCCCTGGGTGTATATATGCCAACTCAAACCCATAAGTAATCCAATCAGAATTAAGATATTAGGTATGCGTCTCTCCCGCTGATCAAATATGACCGCCAAGAGTAGGATCAGTCCCACTAGGGCATCACCAAGATATGAGTAAATCTTTATCAACTCTCCCAAATTTGATTATGCCCTGTGGATCAGGGCATAATCAATCTATAACCGCGATTACTAACCTAAGCACATTTTCACCTAAAACACCTTATGTATTTATTATGATTCTATTATTCTGCTGGATTTAAACTTGAGGGGTCACTTATACCAGTCCCTACGGCATCAACTTTAGTACTAATGGTGTCCGCCAGTGTATTGTAGGCAACCACAACTACTATGGCAATAGCAGCCAGAATCAATGCATATTCAGCCATGCCCTGTCCTTCTTCTTCTTTTACCAAGCGTTTAAGAGTTTTTATCATCTCTCTCACCTCCCTAACTTAATAATCCATAATATGAATACTCTTCTAGTTTAGCCCGATTATTCCTCATTATCAATGTTTTTTTGTCAACATTCAGGGTTATCTAGTACCTTTGGCCAGGTACCCCCAAATGTGAACTTTTCACCATCAGAATTTGTATAAACCTGCTTCCAATGTTCAATCACTCAGACAATTCAGTACACCATCCGACTAATTATAGAAGTACATATATTATCGTTTAAAATAATTCTTAGTTAAACAGGACTTTTGTATCATTTTGTTCCATTTTTCAGCTTACCGTAGGGGTAATTGCTAGTTTTTTTATTATTACAGCCCCTAGCACTTTATGCTAATCGCTATTGCAGTGGCCAGATTTTCCAGTTATTATAGAAAAATAAGGGACGGATGGTTCTCTTGTTTTCTTTTGGGAGAGGTGGTCTGAAGTTTGACAAATACCTGCAAAATAAGTCTTGTACTAACTTTATTACTAACTTTACTTTTCCTGTCGAACGGATGTGATAGATCATCCCCTACGGAGATTCAGAAGAGTGCTGAATATGCATTGTCATTTGTGGAACTGGGAACTGTGCAGGGGAGCAGAATTCACCTCAGTTATACCAATGAATTAAGCTCCCTGGCTGATAAAGCTTTTGAGATAGGCATATATGATCAGGCTTCCACTATAGAGACTATTAGTATGAAGAACGGCGATACTTACCAGCAGGATTTGAAGCCCGGCACCTACAAGGTTAAAGTCGAAAATCCGGCCAATCACTCCTTTCTGTACCTGCCTGGAGAAGAATTCGAATTAAAGACTGGAATTGGTCAAATATATGCTATGGTGGTTAACTCCATAAACAGTATCAAGACTTCTCAACCGGTAGCTTGGGAAATATATTACACTGAAATCGGCAGTCCGGCGGGAGAAAAACCATTGGCAAGAGGAGAAGTTCCGGCTCTTAAGCCCGGAGAATTATTCACTATCACCTATAATACAGAAGATAATCCCAACCGCAAAGCCGGCAACTACATGTTTAAACTTATCAACCCCGGCAATGGCAGCCAAACCAAGGAATGCTGGAGCGGGGCCATTTATTGTATGGGTCCGATTAAGCCTGCTGAAGTTACCGTCAGCCTTGTCGATGATCCAGGGAAGCTGGTAGTAAGTAAGTACGCAACCGGCCATGCTCCTGCCACCCCCACAGGCACTCTTAACATAAGTAAAATTGTAGAAGGCCGTCCAATGGGCGATACCTTGTATGAAATTAGCATTAAAGGAGCAGGATTATCAATAAACCGCAGTATCACAGCGGACCAGACTATATCCTTAGACCTGGTTCCGGGAACTTATGAAGTAACTGAAATTAATACCGGCGAGGCATTGCGGGTGAGGCAAATTCCGGAAGGTAAAATAACTATCAAACCAAATCAGACCATCAATGTAAAGATAACCAACATCTACCCTAATGAAATACCCGTCCAATAAGAAATGTGGTTATTACTCATTCGATATTTTCCGTAATTCCGTTAACCTGTTTTCCAAATTCATCTATAATTTGATAGCCAATCATAACAGCAATCACCACTAAGACCATTACCATAGCGTATTCAGCTATCCTCTACCCAACCTCTTCTTTTATCGAACGCGTGATTAAGGACATTAAACAACCTCTTTCACCTGAAGTCACTAAAATAATCAGACTTTCATGTGGAATATTCATATTGTATTAGCTAAATTGCTTCTAAAGCTCGCTTAGTAATCGCTGCTCTTTCTCTTCCAGTTCCTTAAGACGGGTATAAACTTTGTCCAAAAGGTTTTTCTGCTGATCAACAAAGCATTCTTCTACCTCAGCTTTTTCATACTGTTCAAGAGTCTTTAGAATAACCGGGATATTAAATTCCTTTAGATCTCTTATTTTCTTACGAGTTTCCTGTAAGGCGGCGACTCGAAAATTTTCCCTATCCATACATATCACCTGCAATATTAATACTTGGTTCTTTCATAAAAAATATAATACCTGTATATTTAG
>CAZKWP010000066.1:0-1435 GCA_964556555.1 uncultured Syntrophomonadaceae bacterium | reverse complement strand
TCTCAAGTCAAGGAACGGGGACACACCTACCCTTGGTGAGCTTGGTGGTAGGAATGTCCCCGCTATAAAGGAGTTTTGTATGAAAAAAGTGGAATTGATAGCTACCTCGGCTTTTGGGCTAGAGGCGATTGTGGCACATGAATTAAGACAGCTGGGATATGAGGACCTCAAGGTGGAAAATGGTAAGGTAACCTTTAAGGCTGATATATACGCCATCCCCCGCTGTAATCTGTGGCTGCGTACAGCAGACCGTCTATTATTGAAAATGGGAGAGTTTGATGCCCGTTCTTTTGATGGCCTATTCGAAAAGACTAAAGCCCTGCCATGGACAGATTGGATTCCAGGAGATGCGCAGTTTCCTGTAGATGGAAAATCTATAAAATCAAAACTGTTCAGTGTTCCTGATTGTCAAGCCATCGTTAAAAAGGCCATCGTGGAAAAAATGAAAGAGAAACATAAAACTAACTGGTTCAAGGAAACCGGTGCCCGCTATCGGGTAGAGGTAGCCCTGCTCTCAGACACTGCTACGTTGACTATCGATACCAGCGGAGCTGGCCTGCATAAACGAGGTTACCGTAAGATGTCAGGAGATGCCCCTTTAAAAGAGACTCTGGCGGCTGCACTTATAAGTATCAGTAGATGGAAACCTGACCGGGCATTGATCGACCCATTTTGCGGCACTGGCACTATTCCTATCGAAGCTGCCCTGGTAGGGCGCAATATCGCTCCCGGTCTGGGCAGAGATTTTGTGTCGGAAACCTGGTCGCAAATTCCCGCTTATATGTGGAAGAGCTGCCGGGATGAAGCCCGGGATTTAATTCAGCATGACCAACCCCTGGGCATCAGAGGAACCGATATTGATTCGACAGCGGTAAAACTAGCCAATTATCATGCTAAAGAAGCCGGTCTAAAAAACCACCTCTCTTTTCAACAGGGAGATGCCCGAGAATTAAACTCCCGCTATAAATATGGCTACTTGATCACCAATCCACCTTACGGGGAACGAATGTCAGAAAAGGAAGAAGTTGAAAACCTGTACCGGGAGATGGCAGAAGTATTTAATAGGTTAGATACCTGGTCACTTTATATCTTGACCTCTCATCCGGCCTTGGAGAGGTTCATAAACCGTAAAAGCAGTAAACGCCGTAAAGTTTATAATGGTAGAATACAGTGCACCTATTACCAGTTCTTTGGTCCCCGCCCCGATAATCTGCAGGGCCCCTTTGCAATTAAATAAGGAAAGTGAACTGTAAGCTGGGTTTTACGAATTAAAGAATGGCGATGGTATCACCGGACTTAAATTGGAGTTCCAATCAGAAGAAGTTGATAATCTGCTTAAGGAGTCTAGTGATGCAGGCCAGGCATCAGCATGGGCCCGGGAGAGTATGGCAGCCTGTGCCAAGGCAGGTACCGTATCCGGAAGAGGCGGAACGAA
>CAZKWP010000065.1:0-11996 GCA_964556555.1 uncultured Syntrophomonadaceae bacterium | reverse complement strand
GAGCAGAAGATCAAAAAAGAAGATGGACCGCTGGTTTTAAATCTGGAAAGAAACCCGGATATTTTGTATGAGCTGGGCCAGCGTAAGGAACACCAGGTCTTGATTGGTTTCGCGGCGGAAACCGAAAACTTGGATCAGTATGCCGAGGCCAAAATCCGCAAGAAAAACCTGGACTTGATTGTGGCCAATGATGTAACGCAGGAAGGAGCGGGTTTTGGGACTGACACGAATATCGTGACCCTGCTCTTTGCGGATGGGAAAACCGTATTGCTGCCGCAAATGACCAAGCGGGAGGTAGCGGCGCAAATTTTAGATAAATTGGTAGAATTATTGAATACCCGCTAAATAGGTGGTAAAATTTATATGCTTTCTTAAATAAGAGGCAGCACAGATTTACCGGGAGTACGGCAGTAATTCCCGGGGCATTAAACTTACGAGTTAACCCTGTAAGCTGACACTAAAGGAGGTTTTCCAAAATGAGCAAACGGCTGCTGACTTCGGAATCCGTAACAGAAGGACATCCCGACAAGGTCGCGGATCAAATCTCGGATTCCGTGTTGGATGCAATTTTAGAAAAAGACCCCAAGGCGCGGGTGGCCTGTGAAACCCTGATCACGACCGGCCTGGCCCTGGTGGCGGGCGAGATTACCACCGATTGTTATGTGGATATTCCCAAGATCGTGCGGGAAACAGTCTGCGATATCGGTTATACGCGGGCGAAATACGGTTTTGACTGTGAAACCTGCGCGGTGCTTACCTCGATTGACGACCAGTCCCCGGACATTGCCCTGGGGGTGGACAAGGCCTTGGAGGTCAAGACCGGTGAAATGACCGATTCGGATATGGAAAACACCGGTGCCGGTGACCAGGGGATGATGTTTGGCTACGCCAGCAACGAAACCCCGGAATATTTGCCCATGCCGATTGCCCTGGCCCATAAATTAGCGAGGCGTTTGGCCACGGTGCGGAAAACCGGGGAAATCCCGTATCTGCGCCCGGATGGCAAAACCCAGGTCACGGTAGAGTACGATGGGGATAAGCCGGTGCGGGTGGATACGGTCGTAATCTCCGCCCAGCACAGTCCGGATGAAGAAACGGAAACGATCCGCAAAGACATTATCGCCAAGGTGATTCGGCCGATTATTCCAGCGGAACTGCTGGACGAAAAGACCCGCTTTTTTATCAATCCGACCGGACGTTTCGTGGTCGGCGGACCGCAGGGAGACTGTGGTCTTACCGGCCGGAAAATTATCGTGGATACTTACGGCGGGATTGGCCGGCACGGGGGCGGAGCTTTCTCGGGCAAGGACCCGACCAAGGTGGACCGTTCCGCGGCTTACGCCATCCGGCACGTAGCCAAAAATATTGTGGCCGCCGGTCTGGCCGATCGGTGCGAGGTACAGGTGGCTTACGCCATCGGGGTGGCCCGGCCGGTCTCGATTCTGGTGGATACCTTTGGCACCGGCAAAATTTCGGAAGAACGGTTGGTCGAATTGATTTTCCGGCACTTTGACCTGCGCCCGGCCGCGATTATCAAGCGTCTGGGCCTGCGGCGGCCGATTTACCGGCAGGTGGCGGCTTACGGTCACTTTGGCCGAAACGACCTGGATCTGCCCTGGGAAAAGCTGGACATGGTTGAGGCGCTGCGCCAGGACGCCGGATTGTAAAACAAGCCAATAAAAAAGACTTTCAAGATTTAAAACATTTATTTAAAACGTTTATTTAAAACATTTCAAGATGAGATAGCCCTGAAGGGGGCTATCTTTTTACGTGCCTAGAAGTCTTATCTGAAAAAAACAGTGATTCAAAACTGATTCGACAACACATGACAGATTATCCAAAGGAATTTTGTGCCATTTTAACGAATATTGTCTTCAGGTCGCACGAAGGGTGGGGCAAATATGAGCATAAATGATGATAACAAGAGCGCCGGATCAGACGGTTTTAGTAGAGAAGGTAAAGCGCAGTTCTTTACGCGAATCTGGAACAGCACTTCACACCTTATGTGCCTGGGCAAGATGTTTTACGATGCTGACGGTGCCCCGGTCGACTATATCATCTTGGATGTAAATCCGGCTTTTGAAAAAGCCCGCGGATTAGCCAGGGATCAGGCTGTCAACAAGCGAATTTTGGAACTGCTTCCCGATTGCGATCCCAAGTGGATAGAAAAATGCGGGGAAGCTGTATCCTCGGGCAAGACCCGGATATCTGTCGAGTACGATTCGGAACTGGACCGATGGTACGAGGTGCAAATTTTTCCGCTGGATTCGGGAGAGCAGTTAATTACTATAGCCTGGGACATTACCGAGCGCAAGGCTCTCGAAGCTGACCTTCAAGCGGCGCGGGATAAGGCGGAGCAGGAGAGCCGGAAATTCCAGACTATATTGGAGACTTCAGCTTCGGCCGTAGTGGTGGTCGAGGCCAGCGGCCGGCTTTCCTATGTAAACCGACGGGGGATTGAACTCTATGGTATTGATTATACCGGTTACGATATTAAGCATCACAGAACTGAGCTTCAAGCCAGGAAATTTGATGGGACTCCCTATCCATCGGAAGAAATGCCCTTAAGCCATTCTATGCTATCCGGTAAAACCGTTCGAGACTGTGAAATGATCATCCAGAGGTCTGATGGGCTGCAGATTCCAGTATTGGTTAGTTCTTCGCCGATCCTAGATGAACATGGACAAATCACCTCGGCAGTCGTAAGCTTCGATAATGCTGCCGAGCGTTTAGAGGCGGATGAAAGGATAAGGATTGAAAACGCCCTAACTAAATGTATTAATCGGATCCTGCATGAAGGTTTATTCTGTCAGACTGAAGAAGAATTGGGTATGACCTGCCTGAATGCAGCCCTGGAACTCACCGGGAGCCCGATTGGATTCATTGGCGAGATCAATCCCAATGGAAATATGGATGACATCGCTGTCAGTCAAACTGGCTGGTATGCCTCCGGTATGAAAGGCAGTGGCCGGAGCATACTGCCCAAAGATTTGCCGGTCCACGGTCTCTATGGGCGGGTGTTAAAAGATGGCTGTGCATTTTTTACCAATGATCCCGGCAGACACCCGGATAATATCGACCTACCTGAAGGGCACCCCACCATGGCCTCGTTTATCGGCGTGCCCCTTTTTGAAAACGGACAGATCATTGGCCTGATAAGTCTGGGCAATAAGCAATTCGGGTACAGTGATTCAGATCTTCGTATCCTGGAAAAGCTGACCCCGTCTATCGTACAAGTATTGATGCGCAAACGGGCTGAGAAAGAAAGGGAACAGCTGCTGTCCCAGGTGGTTGAAGAACGTGAACGCGCCTTAGACCTGGTGGAAAAGCTTAGCCAGGCGGACCAAAATAAAAATGCATTTATCAACATGCTTTCGCACGAACTGCGAAACCCGCTGGCGTCGATTATGATGAGTCTGGACCTTCTGGATGCGGTTCCTGATAAGGTGCCATCGGATGAAAAAATGGCCTTGATGGCGCTGGGAATTGCCAAACGTCAGGGCAAGCAGCTTACCCGTTTGGTAGATGACCTTTTAGATGTCACGCGTATTACCCAGAATAAAGTTGCCTTAAAAAAAGAAAAGGCGGAACTGAACGAGATCATCAAAAAGGCAATTCTGGACTATCAGCTGCAATTCTCAGAAAACATTGTCCGATTGGAAGTAAAGCTGACCGCACCAATTTACCTGGAAGCAGATCCTTCCCGTTTAACGCAGGTTATTGGTAATCTGCTGCATAACGCAGCCAAGTTTACCAGTAGTCAAGATCTAGTTACTGTCACCGTATCTCAGGATACGCAAACCAGTGAAGCAGTAATCACGGTTCAGGATACTGGGCGGGGTATCGCTCCCGAGTGTCTGAAAAATATGTTTGAGCCATTCGTGCAGGCAGATAAAACGTTGGATCGAAGCAACGGAGGACTGGGGCTGGGCTTGGCGATTGTCAAGGGAATGGTGGAACTGCACGGCGGCAATGTCGAAGCCTTCAGCGAAGGAATAGATAAAGGGGCCAAGTTTATCATCAGGCTGCCGCTGCCAAAGGGAAATATCGGAGAGCCAGAACGTAGTGAGGAACTAGATCTGATATCAAATGAATCACTCTCGATTCTGATGATTGAAGACAATAAAGATCTGGCTAGAGTTATGTGTGAGCTGATTGCATTTATCGGACATAAAGCGGAAGCGGCGCACAATGGAATTGAAGGCATTGCGAAAGCCAGGGAGCTTAGACCGGATGTGGTCATCTGCGACATCGGGCTGCCAGGGATGAGTGGGTATGAGGTTGCGCAGATGATCTGTAAAGATACGGAATTTAAGGATACTTTTTTGATTGCTTTGTCCGGGTATGCGCAGCCGGAAGACGTAAAGCGTTCTAAGGAAGCCGGCTTTGACCGGCACCTGGGCAAGCCGGTGTCTTTTGAAACGTTGCAGCAGGTATTGAGTGCGGTTAAAGGTGGTTAATAGAAAGTAATCCATATCATCACAAATAATCATATTACATTGCTTGAAACAACCCCTGATAAACTTGACAGCTATCTGGACAGCATTCTTGATGAGGTGGAGCGCGGAAAAGAAACTTCAGTATAAGGGGACAGTTCCCTTATTTATAGTGCCTTTAAAATAAGAATATGGTATAATTACAAATAAGAGGTGAGAGTATGGTTCAGAGGTTTGCCCAGGTGGTTTTGACGCGGGAACATGAACGTCTGAACCGTCTTTTCAGTTATCTGGTGCCGGCTGATTTATCCCCGCTCCCCCAGATTGGCTCCCGGGTATGGGTGCCTTTTAATCAGGAGCATCTGGACGGTTTTGTGGTAGGATTCACGGACCAGGCCCCAGCCCACGAAGCAAAAGCCATAGCACAGGTCCTGGGACAGGGGCCTGTTTTTAGTCCGGAGCAGATTGAGTTGGCCCAGTGGATGGCGCAGTATTATGTCTGCCCCTTAGTCAGGGCGTTAAAGGCCA
Source organism: uncultured Syntrophomonadaceae bacterium (assembly GCA_964556555.1). Lineage (GTDB taxonomy): Bacteria > Bacillota > Ch66 > Ch66 > Ch109 > CAYXHK01. Next base: position 7,032 of record CAZKWP010000065.1, on the reverse strand, counting down.
TGCTTCCGCCAGCCCCCCCGGCGCAGGGCAAGACCATGGTCCGGTTAGTTCAGTTAGGAGAAGAGGAATGGCTGGAGATCCTGGCTTACTGGGAAAAAATGCACCCGGCTGCCGCCCGGATTTTAAACTATCTGGCGGACAAAGGGGAGGTCCCGACGCGGCAGTTAATCCGTCTGGGGATCAGCGACTTTGAAGAGATTCTTAAACAGCTGGCGAAGCAGGGTTTACTGATTTTGGAAACCCGTGCCCGGCAGCGCCGGGAAGCGGCGGAGGAGCCTTATCTGCAATTGACGCTAAGCCGGACCGAAGCCATGGAAATGGTGGAGAAGCTGCGCCGGCGGGCGCCCCGGCAGGCGGAAATTCTGACGGTTCTAGCTGCCGAAGGGCCAATGCGGCCGGCTGATTTATTCCGCAATCCCAAGCTAAGCCGGGCGGCCTTGCCGGCTTTGCTGGCCAAAGGCTTAATTAAGAAAGAGACCAGTGCCGCCGCGGAATCTGCTGCCGGTCGGCCGTTTAATTCAGTGGAAACAATCGCAGTAGCCGGAACAAACGATGCAGCCGCTGCGGCTAAGGACGAGGTTGCTGCCGCGGCTGCGGGAGCGACGGCCGCGCAGGAAGGGGCAGCCAGTCAGCGAGACGCCGTCAGACCTTCCCCCTGGACCCTTACCCCGGAACAAAAAAAGGCCTTGGAGAAGATCCAGCGGGCCCTGCTGCAGGCCGATGCCGGGATTCCGGCCAAGCCCATTGTGCTGCAGGGAGTTACCGGGAGCGGGAAGACCGAGGTTTACCTCCAGGCGATTGAAACGGTTCTAAAGCAGGGCCGCACCGCGATTGTACTGGTGCCGGAAATCTCCTTAACCCCCCAGACCGCGGAACGCTTTCGACAGCGTTTCGGTTCGCGGGTAGCGGTAATGCACAGCCGGATGAGCGCCGGTGAGCGGCAGCGTGAATGGAACCTTCTGAAAGACGGTATAGTAGATATAGTAGTAGGGGCCAGATCTGCTCTTTTTGCCCCGGTAGACCGGTTAGGCTTGATTGTACTGGATGAAGAGCATGAAAATTCTTTTAAACAGGACCGGGCGCCGCGTTACCATACCCGGGAGGTGGCGATCAAACGGGCGGAACTGAATGGCGCGGTAGTGCTCCTGGGCTCGGCAACGCCGACGGTGGAGACTTATTATGCGGCCCAAAGGGGCGATTTCTCTATCTTAAAATTAACCCAGCGGGTGGCATCGCGGCCCCTGCCGCAGATTGAGGTGGTTGACCTGCGCCGGGAGCTGCAGGAAGGGAACCGCAGCCTGTTCAGCCGGGCGCTGCAGGACAGTTTAACCGAGGTGCTAGCCAACAAGGAACAGGCGATCCTTTTTCTGAACCGGCGCGGATTTGCTTCTTTCGTAAACTGCCGCAACTGCGGCCTGGTCCTGCGATGTCCCAATTGCGCCGTTTCTTTGACTTACCATCAGCCGAACCAGCTGCTGCGTTGTCATTACTGCGATTACCAGCGCCCCTTGCCCCGGAAGTGCCCGGATTGCCAGAGCAATTATCTGCGGCATTTCGGCATCGGCACCCAGCGGGTGGAAGATGAGGTGCGCCGCCTGTTTCCAGAGACGCGGACCCTCAGGGTGGATGTGGATACTACCTCGGGAAGGGGTTTTTACGAGGAGTTTTTTCGGGCCTTTAAGCAGCGGGAGATCGACATCTTAGTGGGCACCCAGTTGATTGCCAAAGGGTTGGATTTTCCGGGGGTTACCCTGGTCGGGGTGGTTACGGCGGATACCAGTTTAAATCTCCCCGACTTTCGGGCCGCGGAACGGACTTATCAGCTGCTGACTCAAGTTGCGGGCCGGGCGGGACGGGGGAATCGTCCCGGCAAGGTCATTTTTCAGACCTACACCCCGGAGCACTACAGTTTATTGACGGCGCAGCACCAAGACGCGGAAGCGTTCTACCGGGCGGAACTGCAAAACCGGGAGCAGTGGCAGTATCCGCCGTGCTGGGCCATGGTTCGGGTCGTAGTGAGCGGGCTGGCGCAAAAGCCGGTGCAAATGGCGGCCGAACTGCTGGGACGCTATCTGGTCAAGCAGCTGAATCGGGAGAACGAGCGGAATGCCCGGGCCGGGCTGGAGCCCGCCTTGGAGTTATTAGGGCCAACCGCGGCCCCCATGGTCAAGGTGCGCAACCATTACCGGTGGCACCTGATCGTCAAGGGCGCGGACCGGGCCAAAGTGCGGCAGGCGGTATCCTGGGGAATCGAGGATTTTAAAGCCAAGAATCAAGGAAGACAAGTACAGATCGCGGTGGACGTTGACCCGTTAAATATGTTATAGTTTCGGTAAAATTAAGCTTTGGGAAACATGGGATTAATTCGGGAGGAATAGAAAATGGCAGTTTTTGAGGTAGTGCAGTACGGAGCACCGGTTTTGCGGCAACCCGCGAAACCAGTTAAAAATATAACTTCAAACGTTATTAAACTGTTACAGAACATGGCGGACACAATGTATGACGCGCCCGGGGTGGGACTGGCCGCGCCTCAGATTGGCATTTCCAAGCGGGTAGTGGTGATTGATGTCGGGGATGGGTTATTGGAATTGATTAACCCCGAAATCGTCAGCCGCGACGGAAGCGAGTTGGATTCCGAAGGCTGTCTGAGCCTCCCGGGAATAATTCTTAAAGTTAAGCGCGCCGCGAAAGTGCGGGTAAAAGCGCAAAACCGGGCGGGTGAGCGGGTGGAAATCGTGGGTGAGGGCATGCTGGCGCGCGCTCTGCAGCACGAAATAGACCATCTGGACGGGATCCTCTTTATTGATCGGGCGGAAAAACCCGCCAAAAAGCAGGAGTAGTTAAGTTATGCGGATTGTATTTATGGGGAGTGCCGATTTTGCGGTGCCGACCCTGGAAGCTTTGATCGATTCGAAACATGAAGTGCTGGCCGTGGTTACCCAGCCCGACCGGCCGCGGGGCCGGGGGCAAAAATTAGCGGTGACGCCGGTCAAAGAACGGGCGTTGGCCGCGGGTTTGCCCATCTTCCAGCCCCAAAGCGCGAAAACGGCGGAGTTTGTTGAGTGGCTTAGGCAGCTGGCTCCAACCGTGGCGGTGGTGGTGGCTTACGGGCAGATTTTGCCGCCGGCGGTTTTAGCGGTTCCGACGCAGGGGTGCATCAATGTGCACGCCTCGCTGCTGCCGCGCTATCGGGGGGCAGCGCCCATTCATTGGGCGGTGATGCAGGGCGAAACCGTGACCGGGGTCAGTACCATGTTTATGGACGTTGGGCTGGATTCCGGGGATATCATTTTGCAGCAGCCAATTCCTCTGCCAGCGGAGGCGACGAGCGGGGATTTATACCCGGTGCTGGCCGCGGAAGGCGCCCGACTGCTGCGGGAAACTTTGGAAATGCTGGAAAAAGGAACGGTGCCCCGGGTGCCGCAGAATTCAGCGGAGGCAACCTTTGCCCCCTCCTTGACCCGCAAAGACGAAGTAATTGACTGGAGCAAACCGGCTGAGGCGTTATGCAATCAAATCCGCGGCCTGAATCCCTGGCCGGGAGCGTATACGGAATGGAACGGGAAAGTGCTTAAGGTCTGGCGGGCTCTATCCGCAGCGGCTCTGGGCAATAATAACCTATATAGCCTGGAGGCCGGGAGCGGTGGCCGGCTGCCGGGGCAGGTCGTGGGTGTGGACAAGACCGGTCTCTTAGTTCAGACCGGGAAAGGCTTGCTGCTCCTGACCGAGGTTCAGCCTACCGGCAAACAACGGATGCCGGCTGCGGACTTTAGTCGGGGATACCGGGTAGAACCAGGCGCGATGTTAGGATGAGGGGACAGTCCCCGCCCGAATTTCGTCGAATTATCTGTTCACGGAGAGGCACTGCGGCAGGGAGGTAGATAAAAATGCCCGCCAAAAAACGCTTGTTTATCGGCTTAATATCCGGGAGCACCCTGCTGGCACTGGGTTTGCTGGTTTTGGTCTATTATCTGTTTATCCACCGGGAGCAGGTGCTAAACCAAGTATTTTTGGTTTTAATTGGCGCGGTGCTGTTGGGAATCTTTTTTGCGGTTTCCTTCGGGATTGGCGGAATCGTCCTTACCCTATGGTCGGCGCGGACCTTTCCGCCGCTGCAGGGGTTGACCCGGGTGGCGATTAACCTGACCTTCCCCTTGGCGATTGTGTTAGGCAAAATGATGGGTATTTCCCAAAGCGTGATCCAGAGTTCTTTTATTGAAGTGAATAATCAGATGGTGCGGGCGCAAAAAATGACAGTTCCGCCGGAAAAGCTCCTGGTTTTAACACCCCACTGTCTGCAGCGCTCGGAATGTCCGCACAAAATAACGCTGGATGTTCAAAATTGCAAAAGGTGCGGTTTATGCCCGGTCAGCGGCTTGTTGGAATTAACAGAAAGGTACGGAACCAAGCTGGCGATTGCGAGCGGGGGAACTTTTGCCCGCCGTTTTGTGGAACAGTATCGGCCGCAGGCGATTGTGGCGATTGCCTGCGAACGAGATTTATCCAGTGGCATCATGGATACCAATCCCCTGCCGGTCCTGGGGGTTTTGAACCAGCGGCCAAACGGCCCCTGCTTTAACACGCAGGTGGATTTGGGAAAAGTGGAACAGAGCCTGATGTTTGTCTTAAACTTAAAGGAACCCATACCCGCCCCCGAGCCGGAATCAGGATCCCGGGAACGGGAGCAGGAGCGCTCTGCCCGGCGGGTTCGCCGGCCGCTCAGTCCCGCAGCACCCAGAGATTTAGAACTGGTCAATCAGATTGTCAGTCAAACCAAACAGAAGAAATTAGGTATAATTGACCAATGATATTTATTATAATAATATAAATTATAATAAATAAGAATTGATTCATAGCAAAGTTGAAAATAAAAATAATCTGGTGCGATTATGAATATAAAGGGAAGCAATAAGTAATAAAAGAGATAGAAGGGAGAGGGTAACATGTTCCTGCCGATTTTCGACTGGACCATGATTCTGCTGGTACCGGCCATAATTCTAAGCTTATACGCGCAATTCAAGGTAAAGTCCACCTTTAGCAAATACTCGCAAGTGATGGCCCGCAACCGGGTAACCGGGGCGCAGGCCGCCCGCTATATGCTGCAGCAAAAGGGGATGCCGGTTCAGGTGGAGCGGACTCCCGGTCAACTGACGGACCATTACGATCCGCGGCAGCGGGTGCTGCGCTTATCCGAACCGGTGCACGACAGTTATTCCTTGGCCGCTCTTGGCGTAGCGGCTCACGAAACCGGTCACGCGATCCAGCACGAGGAAGGTTATTTCCCGCTGGGATTTAGAAATTCCCTGGTGCCCATCGCTAATTTTGGTTCTACCCTGGCCTTTCCCCTGCTGTTGATCGGTCTTCTGATGGGTTCTATGGGTCTGGCCCGCATTGGGGTTTACGCCTTTACGGCCGTGGTTTTATTTCAGCTGATTACCCTGCCGGTGGAATTCAACGCCAGTAATCGGGCGATTCGGCTGCTGGCGGACGGGGGATACATTACCCAGGAAGAGATTCAGCCGACCCGGGCGGTGCTGAATGCCGCTGCCCTAACCTACGTTGCCGCGGCTTTGATGGCTTTCTTGAATTTGGTGCGGTTATTAATGCTGACCGGCTTTTTTGGCGGAGGAGATGAATAAGCGTTAATGGGGAAAAAGGGGACGCGCTTGCCGCAGACGGCACCCAAAACCGCCCGCGAAGGGGCTTTGCAGGTTTTATATAACGTGGAAGTCGAAGGGGCTTACGCCAATTTGGTCCTGGACCAGTTGCTGCGGGAAGCCTCTTTTAGCAAATTGGACCGGGCCTTTTTAACCGAGTTGGTTTACGGAACCCTGCGCTGGCAAAAGACCGTGGACTGGGTTTTAGGCCAGGTGCTCCGTACCGGGATCGATGGACTGACTCCCTGGATCCGCAATATATTACGGCTGGGTGTATATCAATTACTATTCATGGACAAGATTCCGGTTTCCGCGGTGTGCAACGAGGGGACGAATCTGGCGAAACGCTACGGGCACCAAGGGGTGGCCCGGCTGGTGAACGGGGTTTTGCGCAATGTGGCCCGGCACGACCCGAACTGGCCGTACCCGGACTCGCGGGAGGCGCCGGTCGAGCATTTGGCGGTCCGCTATTCCCACCCGGAATGGATGATTGAACGCTGGCTGGGCCGCTACGGCTATGCGGAGACCCTGGCTTTATGCAAAGCGAATAACAGCTCGGCCCCTAATTCCATCCGTACCAATACCCTGCGGACGACACCGGCGGAGCTGGCTGAGCAGCTTAACCAAGAAGGCGTAATGGCGGAAAAGAGCGCGCTGGTGCCGGAAGGCTTGATTTTAAAACGGGTCTCCGCTTACGGCGATTTAAAGGCCATGAAACAGGGTCTCTTTCAGGTGCAGGACGAGAGTTCCATGCTGGCGGGTTACGGATTAAAACCCTTTCCCGGATCGCGGGTGATTGACGCGTGTGCCGCACCAGGGGGCAAGACTACCCACTTGGCGCAGTTCATGGAGAACCGGGGAGAGATCATCTCTTTTGATATTCATGAACACAAGGTTAAATTAATCAACGAAAACTGCCGGCGCTTAGGGATCGATATCGTGCAGACTTACCGGCAGGATGCCAGGGACCTGCCGGGTCTCTGGGAAGGCTGGGCGGATTTTGTTTTGGCAGATGCCCCTTGTTCCGGTTTGGGGGTGCTGCGCCGGCGGCCGGATGCCCGGTGGCACAAGTCAATGGAACAGATTCAGGAGCTGGCAGCGCTGCAGCAGCAGATCCTGCAGGCAGCCAGCCGGTGCGTCAAGCCGGGCGGAGTCCTGCTTTACAGCACCTGTACCCTGGAGCCGGAAGAAAATGAAGATCAGGTAAGCCGGTTTCTAAGCGAAAGCCAGGACCAGTTTAAACTGGAGGACCTGAGCGGATATTTGCCGTTTGTCCCCAAACGTCCGGCGGAACTGGAGCAAGTCCAGAAGGGCTTTTTAACCCTGCTGCCCCAAATTTACGGCACAGACGGCTTTTTTCTGGCCAGATTGCGGC
>CAZKWP010000064.1:0-12013 GCA_964556555.1 uncultured Syntrophomonadaceae bacterium | reverse complement strand
GGGAAAATGCCCAGCCACCTTGCCCGTTCTGCTCGCTCGCATAAATAGTTCTAAATAGCGTGGAGATTATGAAACAGGAAAAGATAAGGTTAGATTTATACCTCGTAAAACAGGGTTTGTTTGATAGCAGGGAAAAATCCCGGGCGGCCATCCTGGCCGGTCGGGTTTTAGTTAATGATCAGGTTTTGGACAAGGTGGGCGCGCAGGTCGCGGCGGATACCCGAGTCACCCTGCGCGGCGAAGACCCCCCTTTTGTGAGCCGGGGCGGGCAGAAACTAGTCAAAGCCCTGACGGAATTTCCAGTCAGCCTGGCCGGTAAGGTGGTTTTGGATGTAGGCGCCTCGACCGGCGGTTTTACCGACTGCGCCTTGCAAAATGGGGCCAGCCGGGTGTATGCGATTGATGTGGGTTATGGCCAATTAGCCTGGAGTCTGCGCCAGGACCCCAGGGTCGTCTGCCTGGAGCGTACGAATATCCGCTACCTTAAACCGGAGGAACTGGGCGAACCGGGAGACGCTGCGACGATCGACGTAGCCTTTATTTCTTTAAAAAAAGTATTGCCCAGTGTAAAAAGCTTATTAAAGCCTGGAGCGCCGGTAATCAGTCTGATTAAGCCGCAATTCGAGGCCGGGCCGGAAAAGGTGGGCAAAAAGGGTGTAGTTAAGGACCCCCTGGTACATCAGGAGGTAATTTTAAGCGTAATCCAGGCGGCTCAGGAACTGGGATTTAAACTGAAGGGGCTAACCTTCTCTCCCTTATTGGGCCCGGAGGGAAACATTGAATATCTCGCCTGGCTGGAGGTTAAAGACAGCGTGGCCCGAGTGAAGGAATCCACAGCACAGGAACCTGGGGTGGAGGAGTCGGGAGAATACAGGCCAGTGGAATTCCCAGTGGAGAAAACCCCATTGAAGGGACACGCGACAGAAAGGTCCGCGGCGGAGGACTCCCAGGAGACAGAATCCTCAGTGGGGATCAGCCCGGCCGAAGCGGAGAACCTGATAAAAGCAGTAGTAACGAAAGCCCATCGCTTTTTGATCGCCAAAAAGCCGGAGTAGACCAGGGAATACTAAAATGTTACATTGAGGGTAAGGAACGCGTCATCCTTGGATGGTGTTGCCTCTACCCTGATTACTAAAATCTTATGTTATATTGAGGTTAAGTTAATTCATACGGGAACCGGGCTTTGGCTCGGTTCATCATGATAAAATCAGTATGGATGTAAAAAACTTTTTAATACCGAGGCATTTGGCCATGGGGGGCAGAATTCTGAATAAGCTACCGGAAATTAACGGACAAAAATCATACATAAAGCCTGGCAAGCCGGTTAGAACAGCCGGCATAATCCCTAACTTTCAAAAATCAGCTGGTTGGGAATTAGCCCAGGAAATTCAGAACTGGTTTATTGACCACGGGGTTGAAGTGCGGCTGCCGCAAGGGTTGGACCTAGAAAGTGCGGCTAAACAGCCGGTCGATCAAGACCAAAATTTCTTTCAGGGCTTGGACGCGCTTATTGTGCTGGGCGGCGACGGGACTCTCCTTAGGGTAGCCCGCCGGGCAGATGATTTAGCGATACCCATTTTAGGGGTTAATCTGGGTCACCTGGGGTTTTTAACCGAATTAGAACGACCGGACCTGGATTCTTGTTTGGCCAGACTGGTTCGGGGAGAATATCAGGTTGAAGAACGGATGATGCTGGAAGCCCGGATTATCAGGGGAGATCAAGTCCGGCACACAGCCCGCGCCCTTAATGATGTGGTGGTCAGCAAGGGGCCTTTGGCCCGGATAATTACCCTGGATGTCTATATTAACGACCAGTATTATTCTACTTTCAGCGGCGATGGGTTGATTGTGGCCACGCCGACCGGTTCTACGGCTTATTCCTTATCCGCCGGAGGGCCGATTGTCAGTCCGGAGGTAGAAGTGATCTTGCTCACCCCTATTTGTCCGCACACCTTTTACTCTCGACCCCTAGTCGTTTCTCCGGCCCAGCAAATAACCGTGGTATTAAAACCACGCTTTGATGAGGTGGCCGTAACTTTAGACGGCCAGCAGGGATTTAGGCTTAAAGCCGGCGATCAGGTAATCGTGGCCCGTTCAAATACCCGAACCAGGTTAATCAAGGTTAGAGAGCGGAACTTTTACGAGGTTATCCGGGAAAAAATAGGTAAAATCCGCTAAGGGAAAATGAAGAAATAGGTAAGTCAAAATCCGTTAAGGAAATAATTTAGGTTTAAATCCGCCAAGCGGAAAGCGGAGGAGTATACATATGCGGCTCTATAAAAATCCGGTCCGGCTGGCGCAATGGATCATTGCGGCCAGACTGCGCCCCGGGGACCGGGCGCTCGATGCTACGGCCGGGAATGGAAATGACACGCAGTTCTTAGCAGAACTAGTCGGGCCCGAGGGGGAAGTTTTCGCCTTTGATACCCAGCCCCAGGCTATCCATCGGACCGCCCAGCGTTTAAAAGAAAGCGGCCTCGCGACTAAGGTATATTTGGTGAATGCCGGGCACGAAAGACTGGCTGATTACGTTGCCGGAGAGTTTCAGGCGATCATGTTTAACCTGGGTTATCTGCCGGGGGCCGGCCATCAGTTTGCGACTCAGCCCGAAACCACAATCTCTGCTCTGCAGCAGGCTTTGCAGGTGCTCGCGCCAGCCGGTGTTTTAACCATCGTGGTCTACGTAGGCCACGTTGGGGCCAAAGCTGAACAGGAAGCAGTGGAAGAATGGGCAGGCTCCCTGCCCCAAAAAGTTTGGGATGTAATGAGATGTGTCTACCCCAATCGAGCCAATGATCCCCCGTATCTCATCGTGATTCAGCGGGTAGATGAGTAGGGTTTGTTAAGGGGGTTATCGTTTTGCTGATCGAACTGGCCATCCAAAACTTTGCGCTTATCGAAGCACTCCGTCTGGAATTGGGTGAAGGCCTGAATGTTTTAACCGGTGAAACCGGGGCAGGCAAGTCTATCATTATTGACGCCGTTAATCTGGTATTAGGAGGCCGCGCTTCGGTGGAAGTGATCCGGGAACCGGCTTACAAAGCCCGGGTGGAGGGCATCTTTGCCCTGCCCCCGGTAGATACGCTTTTGCAGTTGCTGCATGAATTGGGGGTAGAGCCGGAAGAAGACGCAATGTTGATTTTAAGCCGGGAGGTTTCGCGGAATGGTCGAAACCTCTGCCGCATAAACGGACAAACCTTCACCTTGGCCAATTATCGGCGCGTAGGTCAGTTCTTAGTCGATCTCCACGGCCAGCATGAACACCAGTCCCTCCTAAACCCGGAGCAGCACCTGGAACTTTTGGACCGCTATGGCGGAGAAACAACTGCTGCCTTGCGCCGCCAAAGCGTCGGAAGTTTCAGGGAATTGCAGTCAGTATCGCAGGAGTTGGAACGCTGGCAGAAAGACGAGCAGGCCTTGGCCCAGCGTCAGGACCTCTTGACCTATCAGGTACAGGAGATTGCTGCGGCCCGTTTAGTAGTCGGCGAAGAAGAAGAGCACGCTCAAGCCCGGGTCATCCTGCAAAATGCGGAAACCCTGGCCCAAAGGACGGCCTTGGCTTATCAGTTTATTTATGCCGGGGAGCGGCAGCAAAGCTCAGTCCATGATTTACTGGGAAAAGCCGTTGCTGAACTGAAAGCTGTCAGCGGTCTCGACCATAAGCTTCAAAATATCGGGGCCGAATTAGAAGCGGCAATGTATCAGACCGAAGAAATCGCCCGCGACTTACGCACGTATCTGGATCAAATCGACCCGGATCCGAAACGGCTGGAGGAACTGGAGGAAAGGTTGGACCTGCTCCGGCAGCTTAAACGAAAATACGGCAATACTCTGGCCGAAATTTTGGCCTACGCCCAGGAAGCGGCCGCGGAGTTAGATCAATTGGAACACAGTGAAGCAGTATTGGCCAAGTTGCAGGAGCAGCGCCGGCAAATTGACCAAACTTACGCGGCAGCAGCGGAGGCCTTATCGGCCGAACGCCAAAAAACCGCCTCAGTCTTAGAGACGAGCATTAATCAGGAACTGGCTTACTTAGGGATGCCGCAGGCGCGATTGGCGGTTCATTTTCAGCGACGGGGAACGCCGACCGCCTTGGGACAGGATACAATAGAATTCTTACTGTCCGCCAATCCCGGGGAACCGCTCAAGCCCTTAGCCCGGATTGCTTCCGGGGGAGAGATGTCCCGGATAATGCTGGCCTTAAAAACTGCGCTGGCCCGAGTTGACCAGGTGCCGACCTTAATTTTTGATGAAATTGATACCGGGATCGGCGGACGGGCTTTGGAAGCCGTGGCTGCCCGTTTAAGCGAAGTCGCGAGTTCACATCAGGTAATCTGCGTTACGCACGCGGCGCCAATCGCGGGTTGGGCGGATCGTCACTTTTTGATTGAAAAGCAGGTGGAGCAAGATCGGACCCTGACCCGTCTTTCCATGCTTTTGCCAGCGGAGCGGGTTATCGAAATATCTCGGATGCTGGATGGGGACACTGAAAGCCCAGTAAGCCGGCAGCACGCCTTAGAGCTATTTGAACGGGCCAAAGAGAAAAAAATGCGCAAAAACTAGGCTTTGTCCAATCTACCAATCGAAATAAAAATGGCTGATTGATTAATATGGATTTTAATCAATTCATGATTGTAAAAATTCATGATTATTTACGGACAACTGAACAAACCGTCAGACAAACTGAAGATACGGAAGTTTTTCGGGTTGGAAGATCCGAAAGTCAATTAGGCTTGGCGCAGAAATACGCCAAGCTTTTTAATGTGAATTAAGATAAATTATAGCACCAATTCCTATGCAATTAATCCCAGATACAAGCTTGTTAGAGTAATCAAACAAAATTAGGAGATACAGAAATTTATCCAATCCAAACATATTTTCATCAACATAAACGGTAATTTACGGGGAATATTAAGGATGCAAATAAAGAAATAGCTCGGGGAGCAAAAAAGAAAACAAAGGAGGGATTTATTTTTCCAGAAAAACGGATTTGTTTATAAAAAATAAAAAGCTAACAATTAAATAACAACGGGGTGATTAAAAATGGCGATCAGAAGGTGGATCAACCGACCGAAAGGTCCCGCTTTCTATCGCCAGTTAATTGGACTGCTGGTAATAGCCGTGCTGCTTTATGGGATAGGGACTCCATTGTTTAAGGTTATTACATTGCCGCCGCAGTACAAAGTCAGTATTGGCGAACCGCTGCAGCTTTCTCTGGGTTTGCCCCAGGCGCTGCAGAAACAGCTGAGTGTTCGAGTGCGTTCGCTGACCGGTTCGGAGCAATTGCTGACTTTCAGGCAAAATCCCGGGGGCCGATCTATTGGATTTTTGGGTTTGCCGCTGGCGGATAAACCAGGTACGGTTAATTTGGAAATGCGCCTTTTTGGCATCGTTCCGCTTAAAAAAATGGTGGTTACCGTTGCCAGTCCCGTGTACGTTGTTCCAGGCGGACAATCTATTGGAGTTTATTTAAGGAATCAGGGGGTTTCCGTCGTCGACTCCGCCCCGATCCGAACCGAAACCGGACGGGAATTTTCCCCGGGAGAAGAAGCGGGGATTCAGATGGGGGACATAATTTGTCAGGCTAACGACCAGGAGATTATTGATGAGTTTAATCTGGCGAAAGTAGTTGATACTGCCGGTAAAGAAGGCAAATCAGTCAGATTGGTTATAGAAAGGGGCCGTGAACGATTAGAGGTCTTTATTCAGCCGGTATTCTGCCCTTCGACCAATCGTTACCGCATCGGACTTCTAGTAAAGGATGGATCCGCCGGGGTAGGAACCTTGAGTTTTTATCATCCGGACTCGGGTGTCTATGGAGCCTTGGGTCACGTAATCGTGGATCCTCAATCAAACCAGGAATTAGAGATAAATGATGGCCGGATCGTCATGGCTTCCATAAAGAGTGTCCAACCCGGCCGCAAAGGACAGCCAGGCGAGAAACTAGGGGTCTTGGAAGGTCAAAAGACAATTGGGACTATTAATAAAAATGGTCGCTATGGCATCTATGGAAACCTTGCCGGGAATTTACCTCCTTCATTGAAGGGAGAGACCATCCCCGTAGCTTGGCAAAGTCAGGTTTACGAAGGCCCAGCCACCATGTTGACCGTGGTTAAAGATAATGAAATCGAATCCTTTACGGTCCAGGTGGAAAAGATTATGCCGAATCGCTCCGATGGCAAGGGGATGGTAATTCGGGTAACTGACCCTCGGTTACTGCAGATAACCGGAGGCATCATTCAGGGAATGAGCGGAAGTCCTTTAATCCAGGACGGGAGATTAATTGGTGCCGTAACTCACGTTTTTGTCAATGATCCCACCAAAGGGTATGCGCTGCTAGCTGAGTACATGCTGTCAGAAATTTTCCAATTACCCCGGAATATATCGTCGGTCAGAAGTTTTACTTCTGGCCGTTCATTTTTTATACAAGCAAAAATTTAAAAATTTTACTTAAATTCCCACAAAAGACTGTCAAGTGCCGGAATTACATCAAACATCAGGTGTAATATTGTCAAAATACCATGATTCAAGGAGATTTATTCTTTGGAAAGTATGGCAGGATAATGAATTCTCACGTCGAATTGCTATGTAAAGATTCTCCATCGAACGGTAAAGTTGGAATTTTTTTAATGATTAAGGTTAATAAATATTTTTTTAGAACTCTGAGGAGGTAAGAAGGGAACGATGAAAAAAATGGTGAGAGTTCTTATTGCGGATGACAATCGGGAGTTTTGTGAAATTTTAAAGGAGTATTTTGAGGGTCAGGACGATTTTGAACTGGTGGGGCTTGCTAATAATGGAAATGAGGCCTTGGATATTATTCGTAACGAGCATCCAGATATTGTGGTTCTGGACATTATCATGCCGCATTTAGATGGAATTGGCGTCCTGGAAAAACTGGCTACGGAGAATTACGGACCAAGGCCCAAAGTGGTTATGTTAACTGCCTTCGGTCAGGAAAACATAACTCAGCGAGCGGTTGAGCTGGGCGCCAATTACTATATTTTAAAACCCTTTGATATGGAAGTCTTAGGAAATCGTCTGCGTCAGCTGGCGGATGGTCAACCCGCAGCAAATGTACAAATCCCAGTACGCTCCCGGAATATTGATGTTGAAGTTACCAACGTTATCCACCAGATGGGAGTCCCCGCGCATATTAAAGGATACCAGTATCTTCGGGATGCGATTATCTTCGTGATTGGTGAAATCAACCTCTTAGGAGCGGTTACAAAAGAATTGTATCCCATGATCGCCCATAAGTACGATACCACTCCCAGCCGAGTCGAACGAGCCATCCGGCATGCCATCGAATTAGCCTGGGATCGGGGCAACGTTGAAATGATGAATAAATTTTTTGGTTACACGATTAATGTGGAACGGGGAAAACCCACAAATTCGGAATTCATTGCCATGATTGCGGATAAACTGCGAATTGGGACGAAGATAGGTTAAGCTGGGCATTATCGGACTTATATCTTAAATCATCAAGACCAATTAATTTCCCTTCAGAGCAACTAATATCTAATTGGTACACCAACTAACACCGGTTATTTATTGGCTCTTCCATTATTATGGAGGTGCCATTTTTTATGACCGATTTTGAGTTCCAAGTTGACGGTTTCATGTTGTACTGCACCAGTAGGAATTTAACCAATAAAACCTTAGCGAGCTATAAATAATCTTCTCTTATCGGCGTAAAGACGTCTATTACCTCTCCGCCCTCAATTACTTCGAATGAGTGGGATACATTTTCAGGTATTGAATAACTATCACCAGGATTTAGTTCTACATCAAGTGTCTCAATTATTAAACGATACTTACCGGAAATTACATACCCACTTTGTTCATTCGGGTGAAAGTGAGTTGCTGCATAATTTCCTTTTACATAATTCATCTTTGTCACCATTGATTTTTCGCCAACAGCTAATACATCTAGCGATACGCCTTTGAATGTTCTCTTTTTTGCTTGCTCTTTTATAGTTATCATTTACGCTCTCCTTTTAAATAGTTAGTTAAGCTGGACTGACCTGCTGACCCGATAGATAGGGCGTTAGGCTCCCTATTTCGTCACTTTATTCCTTCTAGCCAAAGATACCCTTCGGCAATTATACGATCCTTTACTTACTTGATAATAGTCATCATCGTAGTTTGCATTAGGACAACCGTTTTATATTCTGACCCGTCTTTAACCAGTACTTCTCCACGGCATACAGTTAAACTGCGTCCAGGTTTAACTACCCGTCCAATGGCTAGGAAATTCTCGCCTTTGGCTGGGGAGATAAAATTCACTTTATATTCAACCGTTAATACTTCAGATGCGAAAGGCATTAGGGTACTCGCGGCATACCCGCAGGCACTGTCAACGATAGTGGTTAGAATACCGGCATGGATAAATCCGTGCTGCTGGGTGAGGGCTTCTGAAAAGGGCAATTCGATCTGAACCTCTCCTGGCTCTACTTTTAATAACTGTCCCCCAATGGTATGCATTATTCCCTGTTTTTCAAAACTGGTACGGATCCGAGTTTCAAAATTTTCATCCATCGGTGAGTACTGCATCCTAAATTACCCCCTTTATCTTTTCCGAATTTTATGACCAACCCACTTTATTCTTGAAATGAAAGGCCATTAGATATATACTAGTTTATATCTAATATAGTGTAAAAATATAATACTATATTTAACGGTAAAGTCAATACTTGGAATCAAAAATAATGGGGGTAAAGTGGTGAGTTTAAAATACATGATCCTAGGATTAGTAAAGGAATTTCCCGCATATGGTTACGATATTATGCGGGTTGTGCAGCGGGACTTTGCTGAACAAGGCCCGGAAATAAACAAAGGGCAGCTGTACACTTTGGTTAAAAAAATGGAAGAGGAAGGTCTAATTGTTCGGGAAGTCGTTCCACAAGACAAAACCCCAAACCGCAAACTAATCAAAATTACTCCCCAGGGGGAAGCCGATTTTGAAAAATGGTTGAGATCAGACGCGGAAGAAAACGAAAATATTCGTTATGATTTCTATAGTAAGTATGGTTTCCTGAACAAGGTAAATCATTTTAACAAGTTAAGTAAACCGGAAATCTTAGATAAACTGGATCACCAAATTAAACTGATGGAAGAGAAGTATACAAACTTTGTTAAAGCTCGGGACAGTATGCTATTAAAAAAGGTGGATCGGTTTCGCATCTTTGTTATTGAATACGGAATCGAAAACCAAAAAGCAAAAATCGATTGGTTAAAAAGGTTAAGAGGGGAGGTTCAATAAATTTATAATAATGAACCCCCGATTTAGTTTTTTGCTTATCTCCACCATCTCCACATAAATAAAAATCTAGGCGGCAGAAAAAATTAAGGTGCCGCAAGTATAATTGACTTTAATGACGGCACCTGTTGATCCCTATTCTATTCGTTTATTACTGCGATTTACTTTGTGATTAATGTTTAACGTCCGTTTGGAGAACATTTACAAGCAATTTTGCCAGAACGGCGCGCTCGCGGTCATCGCCGACCCGCCAAAGCTCTTGCAGCAACCTTTGTTCCCGGTTTTCCGGGTCGACCCGGGCCGACAACATTGTACCCATTTTCAGGGCTATCTTGTTGATCGTTTCATCCGACATCCCGACCATTTCAGCCAGGGAAACTGCTTTGGCCAGGGTCCCTTTCCATTTATCCCAATGGGTAAAAGTTTCTGTTTGATTAATTTCCATTTACTCACCTTCCACATAATTTTTACTGCTGGGATTCGTCTCTTTTTTCCGCGATAAAACTTTTGATGCTCTCTTGACGCCGGACATTTTTCGCGGCAATGGTCTCCTGCTCTTTTGCAGTCAGTTCTTCGGCATGTTCATCCAGATAATCCGCGGCTTCATGCAGATTAGCGATCGTATGGTCAATGTGATCCTGCAGCCGCTCCGCATTGTCGGCCCGATTGTCAGGTTTTGCCAGGGTAATCCCTCCTATCCAATCAAAAACTACGTCTGTATTGCGTCTATATTATGACCGAAAAGCGATAAAGGTATACGAACAGATCCTTATTTGACCAAGTCTGCCATATCTTCAATTTGAAGCTAAGAATCAGCTAATATTAAAGATAATCCCAAATGAAATATGACCTCTGGCCCTGATTGTGGGATGAATGTGGTATGATCCTCTGAGGGAAGCGGGTGTATATTTTGCTGAAAACCACTAAATCTAGGGACATAAAAGACGGATTGAGGGATTATTATCATGAGTGAACCGCAGCGGCCAGCCAGCAGCCGCGGCCAATCGAAAATAGACTCCGGGCACCCGCTTAAACCACGGGTGATGGTGGCTGATTGTCCCGATTACCAGACGGATACTGTGGACCGGGCGATTAATCAGTTGCTGGATGCCTATGGGGGAATTCAGCACTGGATTAACCCGGGAGAACGGGTGTTTATCAAAGTTAATTTATTAATGAAAAAGGTGCCCGAGGCAGCCACAACTACCCACCCCAGCATTGTGGAAGCCGTCGTGAAAAAAGTCCAGGCAGCCGGGGGCCAGGTGGTTGTAGGGGACAGTCCCGGCGGACCCTATACCAAAAGTTTGTTAGACGCGGTCTACCGGGCTTCCGGGATGACCGAAATCGCTAGGCGGACCGGCTGCACGCTGAACTACGATTTGGGAAGTCGGAAAGTAAACTATGACGGCCGAATCGTCAAGGCCCTGGAACTCATTAATCCCTGCCTGGAAGCCGATAAAGTAATCAGCATTGGGAAATTAAAGACGCATATGATGATGCGTTATACCGGCGCGGTGAAACTCCACTTTGGTTTAATCCCGGGTTTAAAAAAAGCGGAGTACCATCTGCGCATGCCGGATACCCGTGATTTCTCGGAATTGTTAGTTGATATTTTTGAGTGCACCCGACCCTGCTTGACCATTCTTGATGCCGTAGTCGGCATGGAGGGAGACGGTCCTTCGAGCGGAACCCCTAAATTTGTGGGCTGCCTTTTGGCTTCGGAGCAGGGACACGCCCTGGATTTAGTCGGGGCTTCGCTCATGGGCATAACGCCCTCGGAGATTCCTACGCTGCAGCGCGCTCAGGAACGCGGATTGGTCTCCGCCAACATGGAGGATGTTGAAATCGTGGGAGAGCCTTTGATTCAGTATCAGTCTCAGTTTAAGGACCCCAAGGTGAAAGGGGTTGACTTCGCCGGCCCCCGGGTGCCAAAGACGGTAAAAACGCTGATCAACCGGTATCTGCAGCCGCGGCCGGTCTTTATGCCAGATAAATGCCTGGGCTGTAAAGTTTGTGAGACGGTTTGTCCGGCCCAAACCATAAAAGTAAAAGATAAGCGGGCGGATTTTGATTTGGATAAGTGTATCCGTTGTTTTTGCTGTCATGAATTGTGCCCGCATCAGGCAATTCGGATAAAGAAGCCGTGGCTAAACCAAATCCTGACCAAATATTAAAATATCCAGGAATACCCCCTGGAAACGACTAAAACGGTTAACTTTGAGTTTTGACTTTTACGGGTAGTAGGCATAATATTTTAAACAGATGTATACTATTTTATAGAGGAATGGGAATTTTATTTTACCGAGGTGAGATACTTTCTACTTGCGAAGAAGAGACCACGAAGAGGATACCTGGAGTGATGAAGAAGAAGAGAACGAGTAGGTTCTAGTCTAAACTGTACCGCAGTTGGTTCTGCGGTATTTTTATTTGTTCTTATTTATTTACCCCCCTTTTTAATTTCTTTTCTGGCCGGCTGGGTTTGCCTTAATTGTTAGGCTATAATAATTGTTATAATAAATGGTAAGTTTATTAAATACCGGTTGATTGGCGGAGGTTAAAGCGAGAAATGGTACAGAAAGCAAGCCATACTCTAAAAGTTCGCAACTACCATATTGATTCCTACGGACATGTCAACAGCGCCAATTATTTGCATTTTCTGGAGGACGCGCGAACCGCTTTATTGGAGGAAATGGGTTTTCGGATTGAAGAGTTGCTACAGCAGGGGATCGTCATTTTTCTGGCGGATATCGC
>CAZKWP010000063.1:5188-12076 GCA_964556555.1 uncultured Syntrophomonadaceae bacterium | reverse complement strand
GCAAAGCGCCCGGCCCGCCTACACAGCCACCAATGCAGGCCATGCCTTCAATTAGATTGCTGTTTAGCGTACCCTTCTCGGCAGTCCGCAGCAGTTTCTCACAATTACCCATTCCTTCCGCCAAAACGGGTCGGACGTTTTTATCAGGCTGCAGCTTTTTGATGGTGCTGATCAAAGCCTCGGTCATGCCGCCAGTTCGGGCAAAGAGCCGGCCGGTACGCGACGACCCCCATTTTTCAGATTCCAGCAATTCTTCCACCCGGGTAAGATCAGCGTCCGCGGCCCGAAAAATCGCCACCATTTCTTCGAAAGTGAGCACCCGGTCAATTGCTTTCCGAGCCTCCCCTTGCAGGGATTCTAATTTTTTGGATGTACAAGGGCCGATAAAGACCACCTTAGCCTGCGGGATTCTTTCCTTTATAAACTGACCGGTAACCACCATTGGCGAAGGAGCTTTGAATAGTTTGTCCTTAATCTTTGGATGATGCTTCTCTACCAGATAACGAAAAGCGGTACAACAACTGTTGATGGCAAAAGGCTGGTGCTCCGGAACCAGTTTGATAAAGTCTTCGGCTTCCTCATAAGTAACCAGGTCTGCCCCTAAGGCCACCTCGACCATGTCGGCAAATCCCAACCGCCGAAAGGCGGTGCGCAGCGCTTCGGAAGATACCTCCCGGCCAAACTGACCGACAAAAGACGGCGCCACTATGGCATAAACGGGTTCTGCTTTTTTTAGCAGTTCAATTACCTGGACAATTTCCGATTTTTCGGCCACCGCTCCAAAGGGGCAGGAGCGGATGCAATGGCCGCAGCCTAAACACTTGCGGTAGTCAATAATGGTCTTGCGATCACGGGAACCCTGAATAGCCCCCACCTGGCAAGCCCGCACGCACGGACGGATAACCTCGGCAATCGCGTGAAAAGGGCAAACCTGAGCACATTTCCCGCATTCAATACAGTTTTCCTGATTAATGTAGGCGCGTTGATTGGCAATCACTATCGCCTGTTTCGGGCAGGCATTCTGGCAGGCATGGGCTACGCAATTGCGGCAGGCGTCAGTAACCATAAAACGATCACTGGGGCAAGCATCACACGCCGAATCAATAACTACGATTACCGGCTCTTCCAGGCGTTCCATTGCCAATGCCTGATCAACCGCTTCCGACAGCCGCTGATAGGGGAGGCCTTTACGCCGGCTAAGACCCATGGCCAAACGAATTCTATCCGCCACCACCGCTCTTTCGTGGTAAACGCAGCAACGATTAACCGGCTGATCCTGGTTAACCAAGACGTAAGGCAGACTGTCCACTTCTTCTTTAAGTTTATTCTGCAAAGCCAACCGGGCCACCTGTTCCAAAATGACCTGACTGAGTTTGTCTACTTCACTAAAACGTTCCATCCCGGCTCCCCCCTTTAACCCTTTAAACCCGAACTGATTTCCCAAAGCATCGATCAGCGATGATATTCATTAGCAATATTATATTTAAGCTTTAAGCTTCAAGTAAGTCCTGGATAACCTGGCCGGCCAGGAGGAGTCCGGCCACGGCCGGGACAAAAGAGATACTCCCGACCCCGGGGCTTTTTACCGAAGCTTCGCCGTCAGTCTCTATGGCGCTGGGCCGAAGCGGGGGTTCTACCGAATAAACCGTTTTAATCCCATCTTCAATGCCAAAACGGCGCAATTCCCGGCGCACTGCCCGGGCTAGGGGACAGACCGTGGTTGCTTTCAGGTCCGCAATACGAAAAGCAGTCGGATCTAGTTTATTGCCCGCTCCCATAGCCGAAGCAACCGGGATGCTCAGTTCCCGGGCCGCGCGGATCAAGATTACCTTGGAAGCCACTACGTCAATCGCGTCAATAACGTAATCCAATTTTCCACGGAGGATCTCCGAACAGTTTTCGGCACTACAAAAAACCGGCCAGGTGGTAAGGTCTACAACTGGATTGATATCACGGGCCCGCTCCCTTGCAGCTTCCACTTTAAGCTGACCTAAAGTAGAATTAAGGGCCAGCAGCTGTCGGTTCAAGTTGCTGGGTTCCAGCCGGTCGTGATCGACCAGGACCAGACTGCCGACACCTGCCCGCACTAAAGCCTCCAGGGCAAAAGAGCCTACCCCGCCCAAGCCAACAACAGCCACCCGGCTGCGGTTCAGTTTCTCCAGACCGGCCCGGCCAATTAGTTGTTCTGTCCGTTCCCACTGTTGCATAAAAGCTTGGTTCAGGATCATCTTTTCCTCACTAGTCTTCAGCTAATACCCGGACAATGTCCGGGATCACGGTTTGGGCTACCCCGACGTCGCTGCCGCCGCTTAAGACCCATAAGAGCGGCCGGCCGTTGCAATAGGCTTTGATTTTTTCAGCCAGCTTGGTATAAGCGGGGTCCCAAAGACAAAAACCACCGTAATCCAAATAATGCGAATCATGCCCAAAGATGACAATCATCAGATCAAACTCATATTCCGGTTTTAAAGACCGGTCGACTGTTTCCAAAAAATCCTCATCCCAGCCCGTTCGCAGGGAGTAATCGTAATTATGGTTTTTCGGATCCATCTTCGACGATACGTGATCACAAAAGTTGATATGGATTACCTGGGGGTCATCCTGAAAAAACTCTCGGGTTCCATCACCAAAATGGGGGTCCACATCCATCACCAAAAACCGATGAACTCCTTCTTGCCGCAAACGATGCACCGTGATTGCCACATCGTTAAGGTAGCAATATCCCCAAAAATGAGTGCGGCAGGCATGGTGCCCGGCGCTTCCGGTATAACAAAAAACGGAGTTAACCTCTTTTTGGGATACCATTTGCGCCCCTTTAAGCACCCCGGCCGCGGATAACAATGCGTTTTCGTAGAACCCGGATTTCATGACTTCCTGCAGATAAGACTGGGTATGCACCTGTTTCAGGGATTCAATGAGCTCGGGAGTAATGTGCGGGGTAATGACCTCGATCTTCTTTTCCGCGATTACCTTTTTCAGCTTCTCAAATGAAGGAATAATCCGCCCCTTTAATACCGGATCCCCAAAATTGCCAAACAGGTCGTGATAAATCACGGCTACGCTCACCCAATCACCCCTAACCGTCGTTTCTTTTGTTCATATTACTGTTCGCTCTTTATCACGCAGATTCCTGTCTAAAAAGATTTAAAAAAGGATGCCCCCGTAAAACAGTACATCCTCTGGTTCGTTTAATTTTAATTCTCTGCTATAAAGTAAGTCTCGCCCTGTCCCAAACTTAAAACCCCACCAATGCCGTGGGGCCGATGTTTTGAACCTGCACACAGCAGGTTGGTGCCTACCTGATCGTTTTTGATGTCCTCTCGGAGGAGGCATATCAGCCACTTACAGAGATCAGCTCCTATCGTTTTGATGTTGGCTCAAAACGCTTTCGGCAATGAACACGCACACAGTAGGGTTTAGAAACTTTATTTCTGTTTTTAATTCTACCACAGCCACAATTACTTTTCAAGTTAACTAAGGCTTGGCCCCTTTGAATTCAGCCGGATAACCGCTGAAAAAATCATGCCTGTAAGTACAGATCTTTCCTCCAGAGTAATATATTCAAAATAATATTTATTTTAATTTGATTGAGCATGATATTTTATAGAGGAAAATGACTATTTTTGTCGAAATAAATTTTAATTGAACTGTACTTTAGCGGAGGGATCGGGGTATGCCCGAAGATACACGAACAAAAGAACAACTGATCCAAGAGCTGGCTGCCTTGCGTCTGCAAAACGCCAAATTAAAGGCCGCTGCTCTAATTAATCTGCGGGGAAAATTAGCCTTGACCCCCAAGGCTACCCGTCGTATGGCGGCAAGAACTGCTGTTGCCGGATTAGCACAACGCGGTGATCTAAAGCCAAAGATAATGGAAACTCGTCTCCAGGAAAACGAGCGGGTACAATTCCTCGCTCACGCGATTGAAATTTCGGACCAGCCCTTTATCGCCAGCGATGCCGCGGGTAATATTATTGCCTGCAATCCCGCTTACTGTAAATTAACCGGCTATACCGAAGTAGAATTGCTTACCCTTACCTGGACTTATGACTTAACCCCGACCGAGTGGCATAAACTGCAAAAGAAGACGATGCGCCAACTCCTGGCAACCGAACAACCGCATCGATACCAAAAAGAATACCAGCGCAAGGATGGCACCTTGGTTCCGGTTGAGGTTTTTATCCACGTTATTTATGACAATCAAGGCAATTTGTATTATTATGCCTTTGTGACCGATATTACCGAGCGCCGTCAGACCGAAGCAGCCCAAAAAAATTCTGAACAGCGACTGGCAGCGATCATCGACTTTTTGCCGGAAGCTACTCTGGTGATTGATCTCGAAGGTAAGGTAACCGCCTGGAATCGGGCACTTGAAAATATAACGGGGGTTAAAGAGGAAGAAATGTTAGGCAAAGGAGAGCACGAATACTCCCTGCCTTTTTATGGCTGTCGGCGCCCCCTATTAATTGACCTGGTCTTAAACCCAAATCTCGATTTTGAAAAAAACTATTCCCTAATTCAAAAAGAAGGTTCTGCCCTGATCGCCAAAACCGAAGTTGCCAAATTACAAGGGAAGAAGCGTTTCCTTTGGGGCAAAGCGACACCCATCTTTGACAGCAGCAATCAACTCGTCGGGGCAATTGAGTGTATCCGGGACCTGAGTGACCGCCGGGAAGAAGAAGAGGAATTTTTACGGATCAGTAAGGCCGTGGAAAATGCCGGGGACGCTATCTTAATGACGGACAAGCGCGGTATAAATGTAACTTACTATAACCGGGCTTTTTACGAGTTGTTTGGTTACACGGCAGAGGAAATAAATAATTTGGGCGGTGCCCCGCTGCTTTTTTCGGGCCTTGAAGACGCTAAAAAGGTGCATCAAGCGATTAGAGAAGGCCATTATTGGAGCGGCGAACTGGAAATGCGCACCCGGGATGGCCGGATTGTACAGGTGTTTGTCCGGGGGGACGTGGTAAGGAATGAAGAAGGCAAAAACATTGGCATGTTTGGCATCTGTACGGACGTAACCGAAAAAAAACAATTAGAAAAAGAACTTAGCCGGCTGGATCGAATGAATCTGATCGGGGAAATGGCGGCCGGGATTGCACACGAAATCCGAAACCCGATGACTACGGTCCGCGGCTTCCTGCAGCTCTTAAACAACAAACCCGAGTTATTGCCCCACGAGGAATACTTCAAGCTGATGATTGACGAACTGGATCGAGCGAATCTGATCATCACCGAATTCCTGACCCTGGGCAATAATAAACCGCTCGATTTACAGCTGGAGAGCCTCAATAATTTGATTACTAATTTGCTGCCCTTGATAATGACGGATGCGATGCTCCACGATAAAAACGTCAATTTAGAACTGGGGGAAATCCGTCATTTGCGTTTTGATCAAAAAGAAATGCGCCAATTGATCTTAAACCTGGCCCGAAACGGACTGGAAGCCATGGGAGCCGGCGGGAGCCTGACCATTAAAACCTATATGGAGCAGCAAGAAGTAATTTTAGCGGTACAAGATCAAGGTCCGGGGATTAAACCGGCTTTACTCGAAAAACTAGGCACTCCTTTTTTCACGACCAAAGAAACCGGCACCGGTTTAGGCCTAGCCATCTGTTACAGCATCGCCAGCCGGCATGATGCAGCGATAAAGGTGGAGACTGGTCCGTGGGGCACCGTCTTTTTAGTAGGATTTAAACAAAATGACCACGCCTAATTAACCCCCCCTTACCAATTTTAAGGCACCTGCTCTTGTTAGCGGGTACGGCAGATCCATCTTTCCTAAGCCGAATTCCTAAGTTAAATTCCAATACTAATCTCTGAAGTCAATAAGCATTCAATAAAACTCCTCCAAGAGGGGTTTTTTATTATTCTGGACCTTTAAAGGTTTAGGCACTCCTTCCGCTGTTTTCCCTATTTTCTTTAAACCATTTAATTGTAAGTTTAAGGCCGGCATCCAGACCGTAACGAGGAACAAAGTTCAATTCCTGTTGCAGCCGTTTTGCATTTAGGACTCGACGCTGGATATTATCTATATCCCGGCGCTCAATGTATTTTGTCTGCGAACCGCTATGGGTTGCTTGGATAATCAGCTGCGCCAGCTGATTGACACTCGTTTCAGTACCGGTTCCTACATTATAAACCTTACCTGCCGACTGCCCGCTTAACGCCGCCAGGATCGCGGCCTCTACCGCATCTTCCACAAAAGTAAAATCACGCGTTTGTTCGCCGTCGCCGTGAATTAAAAGCGGCTCGTTTTCTAAAGAACGTTCCAAAAATTTGCCGATCACCCCGCAGTAAGGGTTAGCCGTGGTTTGATTATATCCATAAACATTAGAATACCTCAGGATTGTCACCGGCAGACCGTAAAGTTTTGAGAAAACCCCGCAATACCCTTCCCCGGCAAATTTGGATACCGCGTAAAAACTGGAGGGATTTACAGCCGCCGTTTCCGAGATCGGCAAATAATTGGCTGTCCCGTAAATTGAAGCCGTGGAGGCGTAAACGATCTTGGGGGAATCTCCGATCTGTTGACAGGTCCGCAAAAGTTGCAAAGTCCCTTGGGCATTGACCGCAAGATCCATCAAAGGGTCTTGGCTGGAAACGATAATATTTCGGGCGGCTAAATGAAAAACCAGTTGCTTATCTTGAACCGCGTATTTCAGAAGCTCCGCGTTCAGGACTGAACCCTCCAGAAACTCGATATTTTCGCTGATGCCGCGAAGGTTATTTAGATCACCGGTAAATAAATCGTCTAACACCGTTACCGCAAAGCCATACTTATTCCGCAAAACCCGCACTAAATTTGAACCGATAAAACCGGCGCCGCCGGTAACTAAGGCTTTCATAAGCATATCTCACTTTTTAAAATAGATTCTACAAATT
>CAZKWP010000063.1:0-5178 GCA_964556555.1 uncultured Syntrophomonadaceae bacterium | reverse complement strand
GTTTTTTATTTAGTCCCAGATATGGGCCTGACAGTTAGCGGCCAACTGCTGATTTTTCAGTTGCTGATAAGCTTTCACCCGCTGCTTTGGCTCCAGATTTTCGTCCCCCCACCAGATCGGGTGCAGCAACAGATATAAATAAGGAAATTCGGATGGATTAACCAGTTTGCAAACGCACGCCTCCCGCCATCTACCCCTTGAATCCGAAACATATTTATATGAATTGAGCAGTGCCGGGGAATAAGCGTTAACCCTCTGACTGATCAAGGGTTCTCGCTGCAACAGCTCAGGGGCCGGCCGGTGAAAGGATACGCTCTGACAGTTGACCGAAAAAAAACTTTCTAAAAGTTCGGACTGCACCCTTACTTTTTCCGGCAGTTCGATCAACCTGGCTGGATCAACCTCCAAGTGTAAACCCAGGGCATGGTCCAAGCGAATAATCTGCCGGATTATTTCCGCCTGGCTTGGTTCTAAAGGGTTATAGAAGGGAGATTCCAGCCAGATAAAATAAGTGGCTTTAAGCCCAAATTGGTGTTCTATTAACGCCAGAATCAAGGCGTTTTCCAAGGCTTGATCCAAATCGTGCCGTAGGATTACGGCCGGTTTCGGGGGATCAGCGGCCAAAGCTTCCGATAGGAAGCGGGATTGGTAGCCGCGCGACTTTAACATCTGAAAAACAGCTCTCAGATGAGCAAAACTAAATTGACACTGCATCAAACCCTACCTCTGTTTTTAACTTACTCCCTAACATATTACACATTGTTGGATAATTCTTTAATTACCTTATATTTATGTAATCTTTCCCAAAAAGGTGAACCCCGAACGCCTTGCTGTCTCTGTCTCATGTCTGTTTACCGTATGCTATTTCTATTGACCATCGCTGCCTGACCGCTGAGTGGAGTTGTTGTCCTCAAGCATTTATTTAAGGGCGTCTAATTAGTTTCCGAATTGTGGTATCTCCCGATCCCGTAAAATGGTAATAAATACTTTTTTTATCTGAATTGTTAGCAGTTTTTTAACCGTCACATATTGTATATAAGAAAAGTCATTTTCTGGGGGAGGCATTCAGGGTGACCGCAGCCTTAGATACAGAGTTAGCGTTATACCAACCTATAGACAGTTTAAAGGACAAAATCTTAAAGCGTACCGCTCAGATAGGAGTTGTGGGTCTTGGTTACGTGGGGCTTCCTTTTGCGGTAGAAAAGGCCAAAGCCGGTTTTAAGGTCATCGGGATTGAGCAGAATACCTGTCGAGTTGCCCTGGTTAACCAAGGGATAAGTTATATTAAGGATGTTAGATCAGAGGATCTCCGATTGGCGACTGAACAAGGGCTGCTCGAGGCTTTTACTGATTTTAGCCGGGTGTCGGAACTGGATGTTATTGTGATCTGCGTGCCAACCCCGCTTACCCGAAACCTTACGCCGGACCTCCAACACGTAGAAGCCGCGGCCCGATCGCTCGTTCCGCATTTACGGCCGGGCCAGTTGATCTCTTTAGAGTCTACCACCTATCCCGGAACTACGGAGGAGATTATCCAGCCGATTATAGAAACCTCAGGGCTTAAAGTAGAACGAGACTTATTTTTGGTGCACTCTCCTGAACGCGTCGATCCTGGCAACCAACGTTATTCCACCAAAAACACCTCCAAGGTCGTAGGCGGAGCCGGCCCGAAATCCTTGGAAGTCGGCACTATTTTCTACCGCCAAACCATTGAGAACGTAGTCCCTCTGTCTTGTGCAAAAGCAGCCGAACTGACCAAGATTTTCGAAAATACTTTTCGAGCCGTAAATATTGCGCTGGTTAATGAATTAACCCTGCTTTGTGACCGGCTGGGGATAAATGTATGGGAAGTATTAAACGGGGCTTTTACTAAGCCTTTTGGCATCATGCCTTTTTACCCGGGACCCGGGGTTGGCGGCCACTGTATTCCAATAGACCCGCACTACCTGGAGTGGAAAGCTAAAGAAGTAAATTTTAATACCCACTTTATTGCCCTGGCCGGGGAAATCAATCGCCGCATGCCCGAGTTTGTCCGGGATAAGGCCCTACGCCTGCTGAATCAACGCCATATTCCGGCTTCCCAGGCCAAAATATTAATCGTCGGGGTGGCCTACAAGCCGGATGTTGATGACTGCCGGGAATCGCCGGCTTTGGAGGTAATACGGCTGCTCCAGCAGGCCGGGGTAGATGTTTCCTACCACGACCCCTTAATTCCACGCTTAAGCGAAGCGGAAGCAGGTCTGGAAATGGAATCTAGCAGCTTAACCAAAAATTTGCTACCGGAATTTGATTTGGTAATCATTACCACAAATCACTCTTTCTTGGATTACGCCTGGTTGCACAAACACGCGCGCCATGTTTTCGACACCCGAAATGCCACCCGGGAAATCCAGACAGACCGGCAGAAAATCACCCTGTTATAGTCAAAAAATTCGAGGAGAATTCGCTATATGCAAAACCCCGCTTATTACGCGCATGAATCAGCCTATATAGAAGCGGGCGCCCAAATTGGCGCTGGCACTAGGATCTGGCATTTTTGCCACATCATGCCCGATTGTCAAATCGGCCAAAACTGCCGGATTGGGCAAAATGTGGTGATTCACCCTGGGGCTATTTTGGGGAACAACCTGAAAATCCAAAACAACGTATCCGTCTATTCGGGAGTTATTTGTGAAGATGACGTTTTTTTAGGACCCTCCATGGTCTTTACCAACGTACTTAACCCACGTAGTTTTATCGACCGCAGGACGGAATATAAAACTACCCGAATCGGTCAGGGGGCCAGTATCGGGGCGAACGCTACCATTCTCTGCGGCCTGACCATCGGCCGGTATGCTTTAATCGCGGCCGGGGCCGTAGTCACTAAAGATGTGCCGGATTTTGCTTTGGTATGCGGCAATCCCGCCCGGCAGCAAGGCTGGGTTTGTAAATGCGGCCTAACACTGATCTTTAAGGATGAAAGGGCTGTATGTCCGGATTGTCAGGCCGGCTACCAAAAAATAGACCCTACTAAACTTGAGGAAATTGGCTAGGCAGGTGAAAAAATGAAGATACCGCTGCTTAACTTAGCCGGTCAATACCATGAACTCCAGGCGGAAATTGAGGACGCCATCCGGGATGTTTTACACCAGGGAACCTACATCTTAGGCCCGGCTGTCGAAAGGTTTGAAGCAGACTTTAAGGCATTCCTCCAGGCCAAACACGCTGTGAGCGTGGCTTCCGGTTCGGATGCCCTTTTGCTGGCATTAGACGCTTTGGGGATCGGCCCCGGGGACCGGGTGCTGGTGCCCACCTTCACCTTCTTTGCCACCGCTGGAGCGGTGAGCCGGCTGGGCGCTGTGCCGGTTTTTGTGGACTTAGATCCGGCCTCCTACAACCTCGACCTGAATTCGGTTGAAACTCATTTATCCCAAGACCCCCGGATTAAAGCGATCATCCCGGTGCATCTCTTTGGTCAGCCCGCTGATCTGGAAAGAATCGCGGACCTGGCGGCCAAATATCAGGTAAAAGTCGTGGAAGATGCCTGTCAGGCCATGGATGCGGAAACATCAGTCCGGGGAGAGATAAAAAAGGCCGGAACCGTGGGCAGCGCCGGTTGTTTCAGTTTCTTCCCTTCCAAAAATCTGGGCGGTTATGGTGACGGCGGCATGATTATTACCCAAGATGACGCGCTGGCCGAGAAGCTTCGACTCCTTAGGGTGCATGGCGCCCAGCCCAAATATCACCATCAGCTGATTGGTTATAACAGTCGGCTGGATGCCTTGCAGGCAGCCGTGCTCAATGTCAAGCTGCGCCATCTGCCGCAGTGGACCGCTGGTCGGATAAAAGCAGCCCAAAACTACGCCAACGAATTTTCCCGACAAAATTTGACGGAAAAAGTGATTTATCCTCTCGTCACACCCGGGCACGTTTTTCACCAGTACGTTATTCAAACTGAAAAACGCGATCAATTAGCGGCATATTTAAGGACCAAAGGCATTGGAACCGCGGTTTATTATCCGGAACCGCTCCATCTCCAAAAATGCTTTACATTCCTGGGTTATCAAACAGGTGATTTGCCGCTGGCGGAAAAAACTTGTTCGCGGGTCCTGGCACTGCCGATCGATCCGGCCCTTACTTTGGTGGAGATCCAGTATATCGTGCAGAGCATCCGCGATTTTTTTGCTAATAGTTAGTACTACTAAAGGGGACTAGTTAAAATGATTAGATTTGGACTTATCGGCTGTGGCCGAATTTCCAAAAACCACTTTGAAGCGTTAAAAAGGCTGCCGGAAGCGGAGATTATTGCGTGCTGCGATATCATCCCCAGCCGGGCGGAAGCAGCCGCTAAGCAATACCAAATTCCTTTTTGGACCAGCAACTATACCGAGATGCTGCAGCTTAAGGAGCTGGATGCCGCAGTGATCTGCACCCCTTCGGGACTGCATCCGGCCCACGGGATTCAAGCCGCGGAGTTTGGAAAACATGTAATCTCCGAAAAACCGCTGGCGGTCCGCTTAACGGATGCGGATGAACTGATTAAAGCCTGTTCGCAAAATAAGGTGCGCCTCTTTGTGGTTCTGCAAAACCGGCTAAATCCCCCAATCCAATTGCTAAAGCAGGCCTTAGACCAAGGGCGTTTCGGTCAGCTTTATCTGCTTGCGGCCAACGTGTTTTGGCACCGACCGCAATCTTATTACGACTTGGCTGACTGGCGGGGAACCGCTGCCTTAGACGGGGGAGCCATCTGCAATCAAGCCTCCCATTATGTGGATCTGCTCCAATGGTTGGGAGGGCCGGTAGAATCAGTGCGGGCATATACGGCCACTCTGGCCCGCCGGATTGAAGCGGAAGATACCGGCTGCGCGATCTTCACCTTCAAACAGGGGGGAATGGCTGCGCTCAACGTGACCATGCTGACCTACCCGCGCAATCTGGAGGGCTCCCTCACCATCCTGGGCGAAAAAGGGACGGTGCAAATTGGGGGTATAGCCGTTAATAGAATCGAGCATTGGGAGTTTAGTACGGATGAGGAAGCGGACCGTTTAACAGAGGCTATGTCTACCAGCCCGGATTCCGTCTATGGTTTCGGACATCAGGTTTATTACCGCAATCTTCTTGACTCTTTAAAAAGGGGAATGACCACCGTTCCCGATGGTAACTCCGGACGCCAGTCCCTGGAGTTGATTGAAGCGATCT
>CAZKWP010000062.1:0-12101 GCA_964556555.1 uncultured Syntrophomonadaceae bacterium | reverse complement strand
GAGAAGGCGGCCGGACTGTAGGCGCGGGAGTAGTTACCGGGATCATTGAGGACTAAACCCGTTCTAAGCAATCGGAGCGGCAGCTTTGCCTGGTTAAATCTATAAACTGAAATAAAGTCAATCTTGAGCGGTTCAAGTTGCTGTTTTAGTTATTAGAGCAGGGGGGATTTAACGCCCCCCTATGCTTATTACCGCAAAAATAAGCTCATATTACTAATATTCAAAAACGGAGATTAGAAAATGGAGAAAGTTGGGACACTATTAAGGTAACCAAAGCGACAAACCACCGCAGCAGTCTATTGACAGGTGCTCTTTGGTTATGATAAATTTAGGTGGTCTTAGTTTTTTCCAGGGAGGTGTTTAGGGTGCGGGTTGGAGTTACTCTGGCATGCGCTGAGTGTAAGCGGCGAAATTATTCCACGAATAAGAACAAAAAGAATGATCCCGATCGGATCGAAATGAAGAAATACTGCAAGTTCTGCCAAACTCATACTGCTCATAAAGAAACCAAGTAGGATATTAGGATGTGAACGGGATGACTAATGTAAAGCGTATCGAAGCAAGCAAGCTGAGTGGAATCCGAGAGCGGGGCACTGGCTTTTTACGTAATGTATGGGCGGAACTGAAAAAAGTGCATTGGCCAAACCGGAAAGAAATTATCACCTATACCGGGGTAGTTTTGGTAGCGGTAGCTATTGTATCAGTGCTTATCTGGCTAGTAGATTCCGCTTTGAGTTTTTTATTGGAACAACTGCTGAACGCGGTTGGGAAATAAGACGAGCTCACCCTTTCCGTCATTAGAAACAAGGACGGAAAGTAAATAATAAAAGATGATAGAAGCCAGGGATAAAGTTTAAAAGACCTGGTCTTCTCAGGTTGAGGTGGCAAGGTGGAAACGAATCCGGTTTTCCAAGGGGGTGAGGGGCCTAACGAGGAAAAGGTCCCTTGTATTATGGAAGAAAAAAATTGGTATGTGATACACACGTATTCGGGTTACGAAAATAAGGTCAAGGCTAATCTGGAAAAACGCGTTGAATCGATGAACATGGAGGATAAGATCTTTCGGGTTCTGGTTCCCATGGAAGATGAAATGGAGTTTAAAAACGGGAAACGAAAGCTGGTCAAGAAAAAGATTTTCCCGGGCTATGTGCTGGTTGAAATGCTGATGACCGATGATTCGTGGTACGTCGTACGCAATACCCCCGGAGTGACTGGTTTTGTTGGAACCGGTTCCAAGCCGATTCCTTTAAGGCAAACCGAGGTCGGAGATATTTTGCGACAGATGGGCTTAGAAGAAGCCAAGCCGAAAATCATCTTTTCCTTGGGTGAGATGGTCCGCGTCATTGATGGACCTTTTCAGAATTTCGAAGGCATCATTGGGGAAATTTATCCCGACAAAGGAAAAGTTAAGGTGTTAATCTCGATGTTCGGCCGGGAAACACCGACCGAGCTGGAATTCTTACAGGTGCAAAAGATATAGTAGTGGGAGGGCTTTGCCCGTAAACCACATTTTAGTTCAAAGGAGGTGTGTAAGTAATGGCCAAAAAAGTAGTCGGTATGGTTAAGTTGCAGATTACGGCTGGAAAGGCTACCCCGGCTCCGCCAGTAGGCCCGGCTTTAGGGCAGCACGGAGTCAACATTATGGCCTTTTGTAAGGATTATAATGAGCGGACCGCGTCCCAGGCGGGTCTGATTATTCCGGTTGAGATAACCATTTACGAGGATCGCTCCTTCACCTTTTTGTTAAAAACACCGCCTGCTTCAGTACTCCTGAAAAAAGCTGCGGGCATAGAAACCGCTTCTGGTGAACCGAACAAGAAAAAAGTCGGCAAGGTTTCGTCTGATAAGGTTAAAGAAATAGCGGAATTAAAAATGAAAGACCTGAATGCGGCGGATGTCGAAGCTGCTATGCGGATGGTTGAAGGAACTGCCCGCAGTATGGGTATTGAAATTGTTTCGTAAGTAATTACAGTGACGGAAAAAGCAGTGTGGGAGGAAGCTTCCGTTATTACCACAGGAGGGATGAATACATGAAGTTCAGAGGAAAAACCTATCAAGACGCGATGAAGCAGTTTGAGCGAGCTAAATTACACGAAGTAGACGAAGCGTTGGAACTAGTAAAAAAAATCGCTCGGGCTAAATTTGATGAAACAGTAGAAATCGCGGTTAAGTTAGGGGTAGACCCTCGGCATGCGGACCAACAAATTCGCGGCGCCGTAGTGTTACCGCATGGAACCGGCAAGACCAAGAGTGTTTTGGTTTTTGCCAAAGGCGATAAAGCGAAGGAAGCGGAATTAGCTGGAGCAGAATTTGTGGGGGCTGAGGATATGATCGCCCAAATCCAGGCCGGCTGGTTCGGTTTTGATGTGGCTGTAGCCACCCCGGATATGATGGGGATGGTAGGTAAGTTAGGTAAACTGCTCGGCCCGAAAGGCTTAATGCCCAACCCCAAGACCGGAACCGTGACCTTTGATGTAGAAAGAGCCATTCGCGAGGTGAAGGCCGGTAAGATTACTTACAGGGTCGATAAAACTGGGATTATCCATGCGCCGATTGGTCGGATTTCTTTTGAGGAGGAGAAACTCAAAGAGAACTTCCAAACCCTGATCGAAGTTTTGATCAAGGCTAAGCCGGCCGCAGCCAAAGGCCAGTACATCAAGAGCGTGGTCATTTCTTCGTCCATGGGACCGGGAATAAGGATCAACCCCTTGACCTTGAAAGTTACCGGCTAGACCATTCATTATGAAGCCCAATCGTTTTCAATAGTAAGCGATATGTTTAATTAAATAAATAATTACTGGCTGTAGACAGCAGGTGTAATTTCGAACTGGAATTACCTAAGGGAACCAAGGATCTTCCTTAACGTTCGCCTGCCGAGGTTGGCAAATTCTCTGGATCAGACGTTAAACTCTGGAGTTTGAACGCAGGGAATTATACCGGGCCTCTGCTGTGTGCAGAGGTTTTATTATTTAATTAAGATGTTTAATTGTTTTGTTTATGAAAGTAATATTATTTTAGATTAAGGAGGTGAAGGAAAGAATGCCTAACCTCGAAGCCAAACAGCAAACCGTTCAAGCATTGCGGGAAAAGCTGAGCATTTCCAAGTCAGTAGTATTAACCGATTACCGGGGATTAAAAGTATCCGAAATTACCCAGCTTAGAGCTGAATTGCGGAAAGCGGGCGTAGAGTTCCGCGTTGTTAAAAATACCATTACCAGTTTTGCAATCCAAGAAATCGGACTAGAAGACCTGGAAGCGCATCTCAAAGGACCGACCGCGATCGCTTTCGGGATTGAAGACCCGGTTGCTCCAGCTAAAATTTTAGCGGATTTCGCCAAGACCCATAAGAACCTTAAAATCAAAGCGGGCGTGGTTGAAGGCCAGGTTATTGGGGCTGACGGAGTTATCGCGCTTGCAGAACTGCCGTCCCGTGAGGTTCTGCTGGCAAAAGTTGTGGGGATGTTTCAAGCGCCGATTACGAGTTGGGTCAATGTACTCCAAGCTCCGATTAGAAGTCTGGCTAACGTATTGGATAGTGTGCGTAAGCAAAAAGAAGAAGCAGCTTAAATTAAAGAATCATTAAGGAACCCATTATTAGAGGAGGTAAAAAGAAAATGAGTAAAGTTAATGAAGTATTAGAAATAGTCAAGGGAATGACTGTATTAGAATTATCAGAACTAGTAAAGGCTTTTGAAGAAGAGTTTGGCGTAACCGCTGCCGCGCCGGTGGCTATGGCAGCAGGCCCGATTGCTGGCCCAGCTGCAGTTGAAGAAGAAGCGCAAACCGAATTTGACGTGATCCTCACCAGCTTTGGCGAAAAGAAAGTTGAAGTCATTAAAGTAGTTCGGCAACTGACCGGTCTTGGCCTGAAGGAAGCTAAAGACTTAGTGGAAGCCGCGCCTAAAGCAATTAAAGAAAAAATCAGCAA
Organism: uncultured Syntrophomonadaceae bacterium; assembly: GCA_964556555.1. Taxonomy (GTDB): domain Bacteria; phylum Bacillota; class Ch66; order Ch66; family Ch109; genus CAYXHK01. The sequence goes on along the minus strand of CAZKWP010000062.1, from coordinate 8,173 downwards.
AGAAGATGCGGAAGCCCTTAAGGCCAAATTGGTTGAGGCTGGCGCAGCGGTTGATATTAAGTAGTTGACGGCTGATTGACTCGATTTGGAGACCACGGTGTCTGAAAAGCTAGAGCAAACTGGGGCGCTCTTGATGTTAGGTTAGGAGTGCCCTTGTCTTTTCAAGATTTATTTAAGATGATTTGGAATTTAATCAAAAGTTTTTTGAAATTTTAGCATTTATACCTTGACAAACTATTGTTATACTGGTAACATTTTCGAATGACATATTTTTTGTAAAGGTAATTTTTAGAATCCTAAATTGTACAGGTTTATGTTGTAAGTAGCTGATGTATAATTATGGAGAAAATGGAAAGACTATTTAAATAGCTCGATTGTTGGCTGCAAATAAAAGCGAGGGGTTAATACTGCCTTGCTTTTAGGTGTTCTAATAAATTGGGGGTCCACCAACTTGATAAGGGGTGAGGTCTTTTTATGGTGTATCCTATCGAGGCAGGGAACCATAAGCGTTGGAGTTATGCCAGAATTGATGAGGTTTTGAATATGCCGAACCTGATCGAGGTGCAGCAAAACTCCTACCGGTGGTTTCTAGAAACGGGTTTACAAGAGCTGTTCCGTGATATTTCTCCCATTCAGGATTTTACAGGAAATTTGGTCCTGGAGTTTGTAGGTTATAGCCTTGGGGAACCCAAATACTCGGAGGAGGAATCAAAGGAAAGGGACGTTACTTATGCAGCTCCATTGCGAGTGAAAGTGCGACTGCTGAATAAGGAAACCGGTGAAGTAAACGAGACCGACGTTTTCATGGGGGATTTTCCCAAGATGACGGAAAAGGGGACCTTCACCATCAACGGGGCGGAGCGGGTCATTGTCAGTCAGTTAGTGCGTTCCCCCGGCGTATATTTCAATAAGCAAGAAGACGCGGCTAGCGGAAAGCCGATTTATGGCGCTACAATTATTCCCAATCGCGGTGCTTGGTTAGAATTTGAAACCGATGTCAATGATAATATTTTCGTGCGGGTAGACCGGACTCGGAAACTGCCGGCTACAGTCTTAATCAGGACCTTGGGGTATCCGACCAATGCTCATATTCAAGAGCTCTTTGGTGAGAATGAACATATTCGTATTACCCTGGAAAGGGACAGCACCGAAACTGAAGCGGATGCTTTGGTAGAAATTTATAAGCGTTTGCGGCCCGGCGAACCGCCCACCGTGGACAGCGCCCGTTCGCTTTTAAATTCCTTGTTTTTTGACCCTAAACGCTATGACTTGGCCAATGTCGGCCGCTATAAGTTAAATAAGAAACTAGGCACAGACGTACCCCCAACCCAGCGTACCTTAATTAAGGAAGATATCATTAAGGTGCTTAGCTATTTATTGGGTTTGATGAGAGGCGAAGGCCAGGTGGACGATATCGATCATCTGGGGAACCGGCGGCTGCGTTCCGTAGGGGAACTCCTGCAGAACCAATTCCGGATCGGACTTTCGCGTATGGAGCGGGTAGTCAAAGAGCGGATGACCATCCAGGATATGGAGGTCATTACGCCGCAAATCTTAATCAATATTCGGCCGGTAGTTGCCGCAATTAAAGAGTTTTTTGGCAGCAGTCAATTATCTCAGTTCATGGATCAAACAAATCCCTTAGCGGAGTTGACCCATAAACGCCGGTTAAGTGCCTTGGGTCCCGGTGGGTTAAGCCGGGAGCGGGCCGGTTTCGAAGTGCGGGACGTTCACCACTCCCACTATGGTCGGATGTGCCCGATTGAAACGCCTGAAGGTCCCAATATCGGCTTGATTGGCTCGCTTAGTACGTATGCCCGGATTAACGAATATGGTTTTATTGAAACTCCCTATCGGAAAGTTGACCAGGAAAAAGGTATTGTAACGGATGAAATAGTTTATCTGTCCGCGGATGAGGAAGACAAGTATATTATTGCCCAGGCCAATGCTTTATTGGATGCGGAAAACCGTTTTATTCATAAACGGATTAATGCCCGGTACAGCAATGAAATTCTGCAGGTGCCGGCAGAGCGGGTTGAGTACATGGATGTATCGCCCAAACAGTTAGTCAGTATTGCCACGGCGCTGATTCCCTTTTTGGAACATGACGATGCCAACCGGGCTTTAATGGGTTCCAATATGCAGCGGCAGGCAGTGCCTCTTTTGCGCACGGAGGCTCCTTTGGTTGGGACCGGGATGGAGTATAAAGCGGCTTTAGACTCCGGGGTCGTGGTCCTGGCTAAGGAAGACGGGGTTATCGAGCGGGTTTCCGGTAATGAAATTGTGGTGCGCACGGACCGGGGCGGACTAAATTACCATAAGTTGTTGAAGTTTAACCGATCTAACCAGGGTACCTGCGTTAACCAAAAACCGATAGTCGCCAAAGGGCAGCGGGTTAAAGCCGGGGATATTATTGCCGACGGTCCATCTACGGATCAAGGCGAACTAGCCTTGGGCCGCAACGTTTTAGTAGCCTTTATGCCTTGGGAGGGTTATAACTACGAAGACGCGATTTTAATCAGTGAAAAAATGGTCAAAGACGATTATTTCACTTCAATCCACATCGAGGAGTATGAATGTGACGCGCGCGACACCAAACTGGGCCCGGAGGAAATTACCCGGGATATTCCCAATGTGGGAGAAGATCAATTAAAAGATTTGGATGACCGCGGGATTATCCGGGTCGGGGCGGAAGTTCGTCCCGGAGATATTCTGGTGGGTAAAGTAACCCCTAAAGGGGAAACGGAGTTAACGGCTGAAGAGCGGTTACTACGGGCTATCTTTGGGGAAAAGGCCCGTGAAGTGAGGGATACCTCTTTGCGGGTTCCGCACGGAGAATCTGGAAAAGTCGTGGATGTTAAAGTTTTTTCCCGGGAAAATAACGATGAACTGGCTCCCGGGGTTAACCAACTGGTGCGCGCTTATATCGCGCAGAAAAGAAAAATCTCCGAAGGGGATAAGATGGCGGGGAGACACGGAAACAAGGGGGTAATCTCTCGGATTCTCCCCGAAGAAGATATGCCCTTTTTGCCGGATGGAACCCCAATAGAAATTGTCTTGAACCCCCTTGGGGTACCTTCCCGAATGAATATTGGACAGGTTTTGGAGTGCCATTTGGGTTGGGCGGCCAAAACCCTGGGTTTCTCGGTAGCCACGCCGGTTTTTGATGGGGCTAACGAGGAGGATATTCGGGTGGCTCTGGAAAGTGCGTTCCGCATAAGAAAAGAATCGGCCCTCAAAGAGTTGGAAGTGGAAAAACATCTGCAGTACCTTCGTTCGGAAAAACGCCTGCGCAAAGGAGAATATTCCGAAACAAGCTGGAACAATCAAGCGGACTCGCCGGATCCAGCGCAGGATGCGTTAAATAGAAGCATATTTGTAGATGTCAGCAAGACGATCCTCCGTGACGGCCGTACCGGGAAAGATTTTGATAATCCCATAACCGTTGGTTATGTCTATATGTTGAAATTGGCTCATTTGGTAGACGATAAGATTCACGCCCGTTCTACCGGTCCTTATTCCCTGGTTACGCAGCAGCCTTTAGGCGGTAAAGCGCAGTTTGGCGGACAGCGTTTTGGGGAGATGGAGGTTTGGGCGCTTTACGCATACGGAGCAGCCTATACCCTGCAAGAGATCTTAACCGTAAAATCGGATGATGTGGTCGGCCGGGTCAAGACCTATGAGGCCATCGTCAAGGGGGAAAATGTACCGGAACCGGGGGTCCCCGAGTCGTTTAAGGTGCTGATTAAAGAGTTGCAGAGTCTATGTCTGGATGTGAAAGTCCTCTCCGATAATGATGAGGAAGTGGAAATCCGCGAATATGACGACGATATTAACGAGGCAGCCAGGGAATATGGGTTGGACAACTTCCAGGGAGAGATCAGCCGGCCGGAAGGCACTGATTTTGACGATGCCGAAGGCGATAATGAACCGGAATACGAAACCGATTATGAAGAAGAACTGCCAGAACTGCCGGATGAGGATAGAGTTCTCGTTGACGATTACACCCAGTCGGAAGAGGGTCCCGATATCCAAAGTGACTTGGATGATCCGAAGGACTCGGATGAATTTTGAGATGGCAATGCCGTTCCCGAAAAAGAGTTTAAGCTAGAGGGGGAGAGGCGCTCGTGTTAGACGTCACTAATTTTGACCGCATGCGGATCCGCTTAGCATCACCGGAACAAATCCGGGCTTGGTCCAGCGGCGAGGTGAAAAAGCCAGAAACGATCAATTACCGAACTTTAAAGTCAGAACGCGAGGGTTTGTTCTGTGAAAAGATTTTTGGCCCTACCCGGGACTGGGAATGTCATTGCGGTAAATATAAACGGGTAAGGTATAAAGGCGTAATCTGTGATCGCTGTGGCGTAGAAGTAACCCGCTCCAAGGTTCGTCGGGAAAGACTGGGGCACATTGAACTGGCTGCCTCGGTTTCTCACATCTGGTATTTCAAGGGCATACCCAGCCGGATGGGGCTATTGCTGGATATGTCGCCGCGGGCGTTGGAGAAGATCCTCTATTTTGTGGCGTATGTGGTTATTGATCCCGGTGACGTTCCGACTTTGGCTAAGAAACAGCTTTTGACGGAAAATGAATACCGCGATTACCGGGAAAAGTATGGACAGAGTTTTCATGCGGCAATGGGCGCGGAAGCGGTTAAGGAATTATTAGATCAAATTGATCTGGAAGTAATGACCGATGAACTGCGTCAGGAACTTAAAGTGGTCAGCGGGCAGCGGAAGATCCGCGCCATCCGCCGGCTCGAAGTAGTGGAGGCTTTTAATAAGTCAGGGAACCGCCCTGAGTGGATGATCATGGATGTGATCCCGGTGATTCCGCCGGAACTGCGCCCGATGGTACAGTTAGACGGGGGCCGTTTTGCTACTTCGGATTTGAATGATCTTTACCGCCGGGTAATTAACCGAAACAATCGGCTTAAGCGCCTGCTGGATTTAGGCGCCCCGGATATTATAGTGCGCAATGAAAAGCGGATGCTGCAGGAAGCAGTCGATGCGCTGATTGATAATGGACGGCGCGGTCGTCCCGTGACCGGACCCGGTAATCGTCCACTGAAATCCTTAAGTGATATGTTGAAGGGAAAACAAGGAAGATTTCGGCAAAACCTGCTGGGGAAAAGGGTTGACTACTCGGGCCGTTCGGTAATCGTGGTTGGACCTAACCTGCGGCTTAATCAGTGTGGACTGCCGAAAGAAATGGCCCTGGAATTGTTTAAGCCTTTTGTGATGAAGAGACTAGTAAATGACGGCTACGCTCATAATATTAAGAGTGCCAAGCGCATGGTGGAGCGGGTGCGCAATGAGGTTTGGGATGTTTTGGAAGACGTTATTTTAGAACATCCGATTCTTTTAAACCGCGCTCCTACTTTGCATCGCCTGGGAATTCAAGCTTTTGAACCGGTCTTGGTGGAAGGGCGCGCCCTGCAAATCCATCCATTAGTCTGTACCGCTTATAATGCCGACTTTGACGGTGACCAGATGGCGGTCCACGTACCGCTTTCCACCGAAGCCCAGGCCGAGGCCCGGCTGTTAATGCTGTCCTCGAATAATATTTTAAATCCCAAGGACGGTCACCCGGTAGTAACCCCGACGCAGGACATGGTTTTAGGCTGCTACTATTTAACCGTAGATAAAGAAGGGGCCAAAGGCGAAGGGAAAGCTTATACCAGTTTTAACGAAGCCTTTATGGCCTATGAGAATAAAGAAATCGAACTGCAATCCAAGGTTCGCATCCGGTATAACGGTAACCTGTTAAACACCACGGTCGGGAGATTAGTCTTTAACGAGGCCCTGCCCGCGGAAATCAAAAGCGGCTATCCTGATGGGATTATTAATGAAATGGTCGGCAAAAAGGTTTTAGGCCGCATTGTGGAACAGTGTTACCGAAAATTGGGCAATGAGGCTACCGCGATCATGCTCGACGAGATTAAGAAACTGGGCTTTACTTATGCGACCCAGGCTGGCATAACCGTTGGTATCAGTGATATTCAAGTGCCCGGCCGCAAGGCAGCTATTTTGGAAGCGGCCGGTGCAGAGGTAGATAAAATCGAGCAGCAGTTCCGCCGCGGTTTAATTACCGAGGATGAACGCTACCAGGGGATCATTGCGATTTGGAATAAGGCGACCGAAGACGTAACCGAGGCGCTGCTCGAAAGCTTGGAAAAATTCAATCCCGTGTATATGATGGCGAATTCCGGCGCTCGTGGTAACGTACAGCAGATCCGGCAGTTGGCTGGGATGCGCGGACTGATGGCTGATCCTTCCGGCCGGATCATTGACTTGCCGATTAAGGCTAACTTCCGCGAAGGATTGACCGTATTGGAATACTTCATTTCTACCCATGGCGCCCGCAAAGGGTTAGCCGATACCGCCCTGCGGACCGCTGACTCGGGTTACCTGACCCGCCGGCTGGTTGATGTTTCCCAAGACGTAATCGTTCGCGAAGAAGACTGCATGTGGGAGCGGACCGATAATCATTTTGACGGAGTAGAAATTGGGGAAATCAAAGACGGCACCGAGGTAATCGAGCAGATTCAGGAGCGGATTGATGGCCGGTATCTCGCTGAGGATTTCGTGATTGAACCGTGGCAAAAAATTAATCCGGCTACTGGGGCGGTTGAGGCCGAATTCCCAGGAGAAAGAATCGAAGCCAATACTGCGGTCGATGAAGACATTGCCAAACGCATAACCGATTATATCTATTATATGAAAGAAAAGGGCCAGGAAATAAGACCACGGATCCGTTCCGTCCTGACTTGCCGAACCCGGTATGGGGTCTGCCGCAAATGCTACGGCCGAAACTTAGCGACTGGCCACGAGGTGGAAATTGGCGAAGCCGTAGGCATTATTGCTGCCCAATCGATCGGTGAACCAGGAACCCAGTTGACCATGCGCACCTTCCATACCGGCGGAGTCGCCGGCGACGATATCACCCAAGGTCTTCCGCGGGTGGAAGAGTTGTTCGAAGCCCGTAAACCAAAAGGACAAGCGGTTATCGCAGAGATCGACGGACAGGTAAAAATCCTGGAGAATAAGGGTCGCCGGGAAATTGAAATAACCAACCGGGAAACCGGGGAAGTGACGACCTACCATATTCCTTTTGGCTCTCGGATGAAGATGGTCGATGGTCAAAAAGTCGAAGCCGGTGACGAGTTAACTGAAGGTTCGGTAAACCCCCACGATATTATCAAAATCAAAGGAGTGCGTGGCGTACAGAGCTACTTGCTCCGGGAAGTGCAGCGGGTCTACCGGCTGCAGGGCGTGGATATTAACGACAAACATATTGAAGTTATTGTCCGGCAGATGCTGCGTAAGGTTAAAATTGAAGATCCGGGAGAAACTCAGCTTTTGCCTGGCGGGTTAATCGATGTCTTTGACTTTGAAGAAGAAAATGCTGGGGCTATCGCTTACGGGATTGAACCAGCCACCGCCAAACCGGTTCTTTTAGGGATAACCAAGGCCTCGCTGGCGACAGACTCCTTCTTGTCGGCGGCCTCATTCCAAGAAACCACCCGGGTTTTAACCGAAGCGGCGATTAAAGGTAAAATTGATCCCTTACTCGGTCTGAAGGAAAATGTAATTGTTGGAAAGTTGATTCCGGCGGGGACCGGCATGGCACGTTACCGCAATATCCAGGTAATGGCGGATGGATACGCCGAGGATTATGAACAGCCGACGGAAGAGTTCGAGCAAGCTTCTAAAGGGGAACTTTATCTGAGGACTGAGGGGGAAGACCTGAGCAATTAAAGTTTGAGACCGACTGAACATTATTGACAAGGGAAACCTTGGGTGATAAAATGTCCTAGTGTGCGAATTGGTTGGAGGGGGATGGAAGATGCCCTTAGAAAAACTAAAAGCGGCGCGAAAAAGAACGATTGGGACCAAACAAACTCAAAAAGCCGTGGAGAAAGATACGGTTAAACAGGTATACATCGCTTTGGATGCAGAGACGCAAGTAACCAAAACTTTGGAAAATCTCTGCAAAGAAAAAGGAATTGAGATAATTTATATCGAGACTATGGAAATCCTGGGAAAATCCTGCGGCATTGACGTAGGTTCTGCCTCGGCAGCAATTTTAACGGAGTAAGATTGAACCAAAAATTAGCTTTAATTTATAACCAATAAAAACTGACGCTGTGGAAGGAGGTGCAATTTACTTG
>CAZKWP010000061.1:0-12230 GCA_964556555.1 uncultured Syntrophomonadaceae bacterium | reverse complement strand
GAAAAACGCTAAAAGATATTGAAAATACCGAGACCGGATAAATTTATTTTTTCTATTTAGCAGATTAGTATTAAAGATTAACTTTTAACGTTTCGGCTAATCTTTCAACGATTACCTGTTGGCGATGCACACCCCTGCTAACTTTCAACGGGTCCCCTTACAACCTCCATGTAAAATTGCCAGATCTTTTCCAGTTATCTCCAAAATAACCTGCTGGAAAACAACAAAAACCGCTCTGCCAAAACGCAGAAACTGCTATATTGCTAGCCCTTACAAGCAAAATAAAAACCACCCATCGATAAAATGCTTTTTATCAATAGATGGTAGATTATCTGGTGGAGGTGGGGGGAGTCGAACCCCCGTCCGAAAGACTGACCACAGCAGCTTCTCCGAGTGCAGTCTGCAGATTGTGCTTCGCTCCACTCGGTGTTCCGGCGCGTTGGCCGAAAACCTCTCCAGTCCGAAAACTGGAACGCCGCCTACAGACGGGCTGCGCTGGAGCTATCTCGATGAACTTCGCCGTACGGTCTCCGAGAATTGACCGCTAGGCTAGTCTGCTAAATGACGCCCCGACCCCAAGTCACAGACAAACCCAGGCGGGACGTAGCTGCCTTAAGCAGCTAATGCGTAATTATCGTTTGCAGTTATAAATTTTCCACCGTATTACGGGCTAGTGGAATCCCGACTCGCTGCCACTGCCACCAATTCCCCCGTCGAAACCATTACACCCCCATGATGATCGATAATGATAATAGATAATTGTGGCTGTTAAGATTGCCGATCTTGATAACAGATTGCTTTAATACATATTACGTTATACTAATAACTGCTGTGATAACTGCTTTATACATTTAGATTGATTCTTATAACAAGGTTATTATAACACAGAGCAGAATTAAAGGCTAGTCGAGATAATTAACCTTTAGGCTAATCTTAACGATTAACTAACTGCAGGGAACATCCGGTTTACAGCTTAGACCTTAAATCTCCCGCTAGCTTATCCTTTCTCCTGTTCGCGTACCGCGCGCCGGATTTCCCGCTGGGCATCTCGTTCCGCGATATCCTCCCGTTTGTCATGCAGTTTTTTCCCTTTGGCCAGAGCCAGTTCCATTTTCGCTTTGCCTTGTTTGAAGTAAATGCGCAGCGGAATCAGCGTCATGCCTTGCTGTTGGACTTTGCCAAACAAACGGTTTATCTCGTAACGGTGCAGTAACAGTTTTCGCGGCCGAAGCGGTTCATGATTGAACCGGTTTCCCTGCTCGTAGGGACTGATATGCAGATTAACCGCATAGACTTCGCCATTCCGTACCTCGGCATAACTGTCTTTCAGGTTGGCTTTACCCGCCCGCAAGGATTTTACCTCGGTTCCCTGCAGGGCAATCCCGACTTCCAGCGTTTCTTCAATGTGGTAGTCATGACGGGCCTTGCGATTTTCTATTCTGACTGCTTCCTTTTTTGGTTTACCGGTTTTGTTCGGAACCGCCATAACATTATCCCTCCCTGATCTGGCCTTTTGGAACGCTTAAAGGTTTAACAAAATTTATAACCAGCTTGCTTATTATTATTGCCCAGCAGTGATTGCCATCTGGTACATAGTTTAAATTTAACATCATAATAGACAACACTTGACAAATTTTGGGCAATTAACCGAGTGCCCGGTTATTATACGCACTCAATCTATGAATGTCAATGACCTCGCTCCCTTGTCAAGACCCTGCTGAGCAATGATTCAACTTGCTTATTCAAAACTCTTCTGCTTCTTAATCTGCTGATTCATTTGCCGATTTTTCTATCCCCGCTTCTGCTTCCCCACTCATTCTAACTGGTCAGCTCAAAGTCGATTTGCCGCTGGTCAACGTTGACCCGCACCAAATCCACCTGTACCGGGTCGCCGATCCTGAACCGCCGTTTGGTGCGCTCGCCAATCAGGGAAGGCGGAGATTCTACATAGACGTAATAATCATCTTCTAAAGAGGCCACGTGTACCAACCCCTCAACTAGATTCTCCAGTTCCACAAACATGCCGAAGGAGGTCACCCCGGAAACAATGCCGGGGAAAGTCTCGCCCACATGCTGCTGCATATATTCGACCTTCTTCATTTCCACGCTTTCCCGTTCCGCTTCCTCTGCTGCCCGCTCCCGCACCGAGGATTCTTCGGCGATCTGCGGGATGTTTTGGCTTAACCAGGTTAACGCATCATTTCGAGCCGCGTCTTTGGCCGCATCCCCGGTCTTGGCGAACCATTTGCCCAGCACCTCTTTTTTATCCTGATCCAACAGAAGAAAAGATTCGTTAGTCATATCAGCAGTGGTTTGAGAAGCTGCAGTTTTAACTAAAAGATCTCGTTCGAGAAAATCTCGTTCCTGAAAATCCCGTTCGCTAAGGTTTTGTTCTTTTGAATGTCGTTCCCGTTCCGTCGGAGACTCTAGGTTAAAACTCAGCCTGTCCGCGTTGTCCTCCCGGGCGGTTTCAAAGGCAAAATCCTCTGCGCCGGCTGCTTGATTATGTGCTGCCTTCCTGCGCTTCGCAGTTCCCGGCCGCTTCCCGGCTCCCCGCGGCTTGTCATATTCCTGCCGCGTTCCGGACTCATATCGCTCCCCCGTTATCTGCCTCGTTCCGGCTTCAGACCGCTCCCCAGATCCATACCGCTTTGCGGATTCCCCCCCAGACAGACTGGTGTGCGGACCGGTGTGCTGACGGATATCTTCCCTGGGCCGCCACTCCCGCGGTTCAAAGTACCCTTCCTCCGAGATGGAAGCCCGCAGAATCCGGTGCACAATCAGGTCCGGGTAACGCCGAATCGGCGAAGTAAAATGGGTATAATACTTGGTAGCCAAGCCGAAGTGTCCCAGCGGGGCGGGCGCGTAACGCGCGTGCCGCATAGCCCGCAGCAGCAGAGTGTTGATCACCCTTTCCTCTGGCCGGCCTTCCACCTGCTCCAGGAGCTGCTGGAACATCCGGGTACGGATCTTGCGGCCCCGCGGTAAACTATACCCCAATGCCTCCAAGGAACGGTTCACTTCTTCCAGTTTAGCCGGGTCCGGATCCTCGTGCACCCGATAAATCCCCGGCAAACGCTGACTCGACATATAAGTCGCCGTAGTTTCGTTCGCCGCCAGCATAAACTCTTCTATTATTTCGTCCGCCAAGGAGCGCGGATAACGGTACAAATCAATCGGTCGGCCCAAATCATCCAAGCCCACCTTGCACTCGGGCAAGTCAAAGTCCAGAGCCCCGCGGCCAAAACGTCGTTTTCTGAGGATTTTGCTCAGCCGTTCCATGCACTCAAAGTCTTCAATTAAATAGGCATACCGCTCCAACACTTCCGGGTCTTTATCGAGTAAGATTTTACGCACATTGGTGTAGGTCATTCTTTCCACGGTACGAATTACCGAAGGAAAGATGCTGTAAGCCAGTCTTTCCCCGTGTGCGTCAAATTCCATAAAAACAGACAGGGTCATCCGATTGACCTGCGGATTTAAGCTGCAAATCCCGTTGGACAGTTCCGGGGGCAGCATCGGGATCACCCGATCCACCAGATAAACGCTGGTGCCGCGCCGCGCCGCCTCTTGATCCAAGGCGCTGCCCTGCCGCACATAATGCGACACATCGGCGATGTGCACTCCCAGCAGATAGTTTCCATTCGGTAAAACCTGCACCGAAACCGCGTCATCCAGGTCTTTGGCGTCTTCCCCGTCAATGCTCACAATCGGCAAATGGCGCAGATCAAAGCGGCCGCCCAGATCCTCCTCCGCTACCTCCGGCGCGATCCAGGTAACCTCCCCCTGCACCTTTTTGGAGAATTGTTCCGGCAGGTTATACTTGCGAATAATCGAAAGCACGTCAACCCCGGGAGTATCTTTGGCACCCAGCACTTCGACGATCTTCCCCTCCGGGCTGCGCCGCTGTTCCGGCCAGCGGGTGATCTCCACGACTACCTTATCCCCGGACTGCGCCGTAAACGCATCCTCCCGGGCAATGAAAATATCCCAGTTTATCCGGGCTTCGTCGGGCGTAACCACGCCAATGCGGCCGCTGACCTGATAAGTGCCGACTAACCGCGAGTTGCCGCGTTCCAGCACCCGAATAATTTCGCCCTCGAGCCGGCCCCCCTTATCCGTGGCTTCCCTTACCCGCACCACGACCTGGTCTTGGTGCATGGCACCGTTTAAGTCCTCGCCCCGAACATACACATCGGGCGTTGGTTCCGCAGTCGGCTGCTCTTTATTTGCCTCGGGGATGACAAAAGCAAATCCCCGCGGGTGGCCCTGCAGCCGTCCCGTAATATAATGCAGCTGCGCTGGTAAAGCATACCGGCCTTTTTGGGTTACTACAATTTGGCCCTTTTTCTCTAATCGATGCAGCAGGGCTATGAACTTCGCGCTGCGCGAAGCCTTTAACTTCCAGGCTAACTCATCGGCGGTCATCGGACGATAAGCCGGCTGCTGCATAAAATTCAGCAGTTCCTCTTTATTTATGGTTTTGGTTTTTATTCTTTTCAACCGTTTAATACCTCTTCATCCTGTTTTAAGCTATTTTTCTGGTTTCTGGTTCTCATGTTGCTATTCATAACATCGGTCCGGTTCCTATTCATAACTTACTGTTTACTGTTTCTATTCTTCCTGTTTCTTCCCATTTATAATCTGCTTTGGGTTTTTTGTTTTCCTGAGTTCTATTTATTCTAGATTCATTTTTTGGTTTATTGCTGGTTTAATTCCTGGTTTTACTCCTGGTCTTTTTTCTCGCACGTATAATTGAGGTCTGGCTCCATAAATTTTATAAACTCTGCTTAACCTCAATGTTATTTTCTATGAAATCAGCAATTGTCTGCCAGACCATTTCGCTCTCCGCGCCCAGGGAAACCAGGTGCGGCGCGTCCTTAAGCCAAAACAGCCGCTTACTTGACGAGCCAAGATACTTATAGAGATACTCCCCGCTAGCCGGGAGCACCGTTTCATCCGCCTGCGACTGGACGATCAAGGCGGGCGCTTTTACCTGCGGCAGACGACCCCGGACCGCCTTAACCAACTGCATCAGGTTCGCTATCCCATTCAACGGCATCTCCGGATAAGCAAACCTTAAGACATCGGCTGCCGCTTGGTGAGCCGGCTCATGGTTCTTCGGGGTGCTGGTGATAAACCAGCGCAGCAGGGAACTAAAACGCGCGTGCCGGTTCTGCAGAAAAATCGGGGAGTTGATCGTTACCACGCCCGCGACCGGCGCCTTTAGCCCTTGTTGCTGAGATTGCGGCTGCGGATGCGGCTGCACGTCAGGTTGTAACTGTGACTGCGGTTTCAACTGAGATTGCGTCTGCGTCTGTTGCTCTAATTGCGGCTGAGATTGCGGCTGCGGCACCCCTTGCGTCTGGGGCTGTGGTCGCAACTGCCCCGCTGCTCGCGCCGACTCTTCCTCCGCTGCCAGCATAAGGCCCAGCAAACCGCCCATGGAGATACCAATTAAAAATATCCGTTTAATCGGCTCTTCCCGCAGCTGGCTTAATCCGTCTACGGCGCTCTGCAGCCAGTCCTGCCAACTGGTCTTTACCAAATCATCCACTCGGGTGCCATGGCCGGCCAATAGCGGCGCCGACACCGCGCACCCTCGTTCCGCTAGGTATTTTCCCAGGGGCAGCAGTTCCGGCGGTGAACCGGTAAATCCATGAATCAACAAACAACCGGTATCCCGGCCCTGAAAAAAGTAAGGTTGAGCCGCCGGATGCACTCCGTCCATAGATATTGCAGCCAATGCAATTACCCCCTTTCCAGTGCCATCGGGCAAATTTCTTCCCACTCGTTCAAAATTGTACCCTTCCAATTACAAATTGCTTGTTCTATTCCCGCACCATACAAAAAAGTGTTGAGTTTCCTCAACACTTCTTATTTCTTCATTCAAAACTTCAAAAACTTATATTTAAGGAAGCAGGGACAAAATCAAGGTTAAAAGCAAGAAGGAAATGGCCAGGATGGTGGAAATCCGGCTAAACAGATCGTCCAGTCCTTTTTTCTTGCCAAATACTTGTTCCGCACCACCCGAGATAGACCCGGAGAGACCCGCACTCTTCCCTGATTGAAGAAGAACCGTTGAGATAAGTCCAAGGGAAATTAATACCTGTAAAATAAGCAATGCCGTTTTCATCTAAAAACCTCACCTCCCGAGAGAAAGCCGTACTTATCATTATTTGTCTATAAATTACAAGTTTAACATTCGTATTTTAGCATACCCCGACCGGAAACACAACCAAACCTACCTGGCAACTTGAATTATATTTCTTAATAAATCGATTTTCACTATTACACATTCGTTTTATTTCATTTTTAAACAAAACTCCGCCAATCTATAATGTTTGACGGAGTTTGTTGCAGTCTGCTCAAGTTTGAAATTTATCGTTCTATACTTCTTGATTACTTCTTAGGATAAACTACTTCTTCAGGTTATAAAAAACCTTCAGGCCGCGATAGCGGGCGCTTTCATAAAGTTCTTCCTCAATCCGCAGCAGTTGATTGTACTTGGCCACCCGATCAGAACGGGTAGGCGCGCCGGTTTTGATTTGCCCGGCATTGACCGCTACCGCCACTTCCGCGATCGTGGAATCCTCGGTTTCGCCGGAACGGTGGGAAACGATGGTCGTGTACCCCGCCCGTTTGGCCATTTCAATCGTATCCAGGGTTTCGGTAAGCGTACCGATCTGGTTTAGTTTAATTAAAATACTGTTGGCGATCCCGCGGTCAATCCCTATCTTCAAGCGATTTGGATTGGTTACGAAAAGATCGTCCCCCATGATTTGAATCCGTTTGCCCAGCCGCTCGGTCAGGAGCTTCCAGCCGTCCCAGTCGTCTTCCGCCAAACCGTCTTCAATGGAAATGATCGGATAACGGTTTACCAGATCTTCGTAAAAGTCTACCATCTCTTCGGTAGTCCGGCTGATGCCGGAGGCGGCAAAGACGTACTTGTCATCCTTGTAGAACTCCGTAGCCGCGGAGTCTAACGCTAAATAAACGTCTTCCCCGGGGATATAACCCGCCTGCTTAATCGCTTCCATAATTACTTGGAGGGCTTCTTCGTTAGAGGCCAGGCTGGGCGCAAAGCCGCCTTCGTCCCCTACCGCCGTGTTTAAGCCTCTTTTCTTTAAGACCGATTTAAGGTTATGGTAAACTTCCGCGCCCATTCTTAAGGCTTCGGCAAACGAGCCAGCGCCTACCGGCAAGACCATAAATTCCTGAATATCCAGGTTATTGTCGGCATGTTTCCCGCCGTTTAGGATGTTCATCATCGGTACCGGCAGTTCCTTGGCATTGATGCCGCCGATATAATTATAGAGCGGAATCTCCAGGTAATTCGCGGCCGCCTTGGCTACCGCCAAAGATACGCCCAACATGGCGTTGGCACCCAGCTTCGCCTTGTTTGGGGTCCCGTCCAAATCCAGCAGAAGCTGGTCAATTTCCAATTGGTCGAGACAGCTCAGCCCTTCGATTTCCGGAGCAATGATCGAATTAACGTTGTCAACCGCATTCAAGACCCCTTTACCAAGAAACCGGTCTTCTTCATTGTCCCTTAATTCTACTGCTTCGTGCGCCCCGGTCGAGGCTCCCGAAGGTACCGCGGCCCGGCCCAAGGTGCCGTCCTCCAAATAAACATCTACTTCTACCGTGGGATTACCCCGGGAATCTAAAATCTCCCTGGCGATGATATCGCTGATAATCGACATGACCAGCCCTGCCTTTCCTTGTTTGATTACTCTGATTTAATTGCTTTGATAAATTTTAGCTTAGCGCTTAATAACCGGCTTAACAACTACTTTAGACTACTTATTTATAACTCTATATTTTCCAATTATCAATCTTTAATTTGTGGTTGTTTGTTTGTCAGGTTATTTTAGACCGTGGTTTGGTTTATGGCTGTGCATCCGCATTGACATTCGCTCTGGCTTTTGGCCGCAAATGCCGGATCAATTTTTTCCGGCTGCGGCAGCAGCAAACTGCGGCCCGTCATTTCCGGCGGCTGCGGAATAGCCAAAAGCTGGAGCAGTGTCGGCGCGATATCCTGCAGTGAGCCTGGCTCAAGCTTAGCTCCCCGATTATCAGGATCCACCAGGATAAAGGGTACCGGCCCCTTCGAGTGACAGGTAATCGGTTCCCCAGTATCCGGACAGCGCATTTCTTCGGCATTGCCGTGGTCCGCTGTAATCACTGCGGCCCCGCCTTGTTCCAAAACCGCCCCAATCACCTGGCCAACACACTCATCTAATACGTCAATCGCTTCAATGGCGGCTTCGAGCACTCCCGTATGCCCAACCATATCCGCATTGGCATAATTCATTATTATCACGTCATACTTGCCCGACCGAATCTCCTCAGTCACCCGCTCCGTAACCTCTCGGGCGCTCATGGCCGGCTTTAAGTCATAGGTTGCGACTTTCGGCGAAGGAATCAGGATCCGGTCTTCGCCGGCATTGGCCGCTTCCACCCCGCCGTTAAAGAAAAAGGTCACGTGCGCGTACTTTTCGGTTTCCGCGATCCGCAGCTGTTTCAAACCGTGTTGTTCCAGCACCTCTCCCAGGGTATTCGCAATATTTTGCGGCGGAAAAGCTACCGGCGCCGGGATTGTCACGTCATACTGGGTCATACAGACATAAAAGACTTGCGGCTGTTTTGCCCGGATAAAACCCGAGAAAACCGGGTCCACAAAAGCCCGGGTGATTTCCCGTGCCCGGTCCGCCCGGAAATTAAAGAAAATAACCGAGTCTCCGTCCTTAACAGTCCCCAGCGGCGCGCCCTGAGCGTCGGTAATAACCGCAGGCTCCACGAATTCATCTGTAATGTCCGCCTGATAGGAGTTTTTTACGGCTTGCCGCGCTGATTCGGCTTTGGGCCCTACGCCTTCAGTAAACGCCCGGTAGTGTTTTTCCACCCGATCCCAGCGCTGGTCTCGATCCATTCCCCAATAGCGCCCGCCTACCGAAGCAATCTGACCCACTCCCAGTTCCCGCATTTTTTGCTCCAGGCGCTCAATATACTCCAACGCACTGGACGGCGGCACATCCCGGCCGTCTAAAAAGGCCTGGACAAAAACCCGTTTTAAGCCCATATCCGCTGCCATCTGCAGAAGACCAAACAGATGCTCAATTTCGCTGTGGACCCCTCCGTCCGAGAGCAAACCCATCAGGTGCAGCGCGGAATTATTAGTTTTCGCGTGCTGCATGGCTTCGGCCAGCACTGGACTAGTTTTCAGTTCCCCCTTGCGCACAGCCAGGTCAATCCGGGTTAAATCCTGATAAACAATGCGGCCGGCCCCGATATTTAAATGCCCGACTTCCGAATTGCCCATTTGGCCGGTCGGCAAACCCACCGCTTCTCCCGAAGTTTGGAGCAGGGTATGGGGATACTCATCCAGCAACCTCAGAAAGTTGGGCGTTCTGGCGCAGGTTACGGCATTGCAGTTGCTCGGGTCTCCGACCCCCCAGCCATCTAAAATCATCAGCAGCAGAGGGCGTTTCACTTTTCCCAAGCGCTCACCTCCCATCCTCGTTTATAGTTAATTATCTTAACATAACCATTTATCTTGATATCATTTATTATTGATATCATTTATTCTTGATCTTATTTGTTTTAATCACTAATTTCCGCATCATTGATCCCGCCAGTTAACGATCTTGGCAAACGAATCAACTTGCAAACTGGCTCCCCCGACCAAAACCCCGTCGATATTCGGTTGAGCCATCAGTTCCTTTATATTTTCCGGTTTGACGCTGCCGCCGTATTGGATGCGCACCTTTTCCCCAACCGCGGCCCCGAAGCTGCCGCTAAGCTGCGCGCGGACAAAGCGGATCACTTCTTCCGCGTCTTGGGGGGTGGCGGTGCGGCCGGTGCCGATCGCCCAGACTGGCTCATAAGCCACGACTACTTGTGCGACCTGCTCCGGGGTTAAACCATCGAGACCCTGTTCCAGCTGCCGCTGACAAACCGTGAAAGTAACCCCGGTTTCCCGCTCGGTTAAGGTTTCGCCTAAGCAAAAAATGGGCGTCAAACCTGCTTTAAGCACGGCTTTTAAACGGCGGTTCACCAACTCGTCTGTTTCGACGAAATACTGCCGGCGTTCGGAATGGCCGCAAATAACGTATTGGCAGCCCAAATCCCGGAGCATTTCCGGGGAAACCTCCCCGGTATAAGCCCCTTCCGCTTCCCAAAAAACGTGCTGCGCCCCAATACGGATATCCGTACCCTGGGCTGCGCGCACGGCTGATTCCAGGGCAGTAAACGGCGGGCAGACCACGATCTCCGGCTTAAGAGCCGGCGCCGACCCTAAGGTGTCCGACCCCTCTGCCGGCGTAATCTGCCGGCTGAGTTCTTCGATAAAGCGCTCCGCCTCGCCTCGCAGCTTATACATTTTCCAATTTCCCGCAATAACCGGGATGCGCATGTTTCTGCTCCCACCCCTATATTAGTTATTTAGCGGCCAAGACCGCCACACCTGGGAGTTCCCGGCCCTCCAAAAACTCTAAGGAGGCGCCGCCGCCGGTCGAGATATGGGTAATCCGGTCCGCCACCTTGGCCTTTTCCACCGCGGCGACTGAATCTCCCCCGCCAATCACCGTAACCGCGTCGGCTTCAGCCAGCACCCGGGCGATTCCCTCCGTACCCCGGGCAAAAGGTTCCATTTCAAAAACCCCCATCGGCCCATTCCACAGGATGGTCCGGCACTCCTTACAGACCGCCGCAAACCGTTTTATTGTTTCCGGGCCAATATCCAAGATCATCCAGTCAGCTGGAACCTCATTCACGGAAACCACCTTAGTCTGGGCGTCTTCGGCCATTTTATCCGCGACCACCAGGTCGACCGGCAACAGCAACCGCACCCCTTCCTGACGGGCGATCTCCATTAAGCGTCGGGCAAACTCCAACTGATCGTTTTCCACCAGCGATTTCCCAACTTCCAGCCCGCTGGCTTTGAGGAAGGTATTGGCCATGCCCCCGCCCACGGCCAGGGCATCGACTTTGCCCAGGAAATTCTCCAAGAGCTTGATTTTGTCCGAGACCTTGGCCCCCCCGATAATCGCCAGCAAAGGACGTTCCGGGTAGGTCAGCACCCGGCTCAGCGCCTCCACCTCTTTTTGCATCAAAAAGCCGGCTGCTGACGGCAAAAAGGCAGCCATCCCGGCAGTTGAGGCATGCGCCCGGTGAGCTGCGCCAAAAGCATCGTTAATATAAACCTCCGCCAGTTCCGCTAATTGCCGGGCAAAGGAGGGGTCATTCTTTTCTTCCCCCGAGTGGAAACGGAGGTTCTCCAGGAGGAGTACCTCCCCTGGTTTAAGTTGGCTGACCAGGGCCTTCGTTTCTTCGCCAACACAATCCTTAGCCATAATTACCGGCTTACCCAGCAACTCCTCTAAGCGCCGGGCCGCCGGCTTCAAGCTGTATTTTTCCTTAAATTCACCCTTGGGACGCCCAAAATGACTGGCCAGGATAATCCTGGCCTCCTTGTCGATCAGGTACTGAATCGTAGGCAGGGCGGCGCGGATTCGGGTATCATCCGTAATCTCCTGCCGCTCGTTCACGGGCACGTTAAAATCCACCCTCACAAACACCCGCTTGCCGGTGACCTCCAAATCCTGAATCCCCAGGGGCATTATTGCCATTTAGTTTAAACCTCCATTTACGGTTACCGCGTTAAGTAGGATGATGAATCGGCATTCTTTGGTTTGATAATTGCTGCAGCTAAGCATTTCGTAAACAGCTATTTAAATGGTTGGTTCCCGAAAGATTCAAGGCTATGGCTATGCAATGCATTACCTAAGGTTTAAGGATTTATAAGCCTTTGGAAATAATATACTCGGCCATATCGACGCAGCGCACCGAATACGCCCATTCGTTGTCGTACCAGGCTACGGCCTTGACCATGGTTCCATCCATTACCATCGTGGACAAACTGTCAACGATGCAGGAATGGGGATCCCCGTTGTAATCGCGGGAAACAGTCGGTTCGTCGGCATAAAGCATAATCCCCTGCATATCTCCGTCCGCCGCTGCCTTGAAAGCCGCGTTTACTTCTTCCACGCTGGTGGCCTTAGCCACGTCAGCTACCAAGTCCACCATCGAAACGTTGGGAGTGGGCACCCGTACCGACATCCCGTTCATTTTTCCCTTCAGTTCCGGGATAACCAAACCGAGCGCTTTGGCTGCCCCGTGTGGTAATAATATATTTGTATTGTTCATGTGGATTAACTCCGATTGTT
>CAZKWP010000060.1:0-12491 GCA_964556555.1 uncultured Syntrophomonadaceae bacterium | reverse complement strand
GGCTTCGGCGGTCCGGCGGTTATCGGGACCATGAAAAGCAGACTAGACTTATTTTGGCCTTTGTCAAAACGCGGGGTCGGCCATCAAATAAAAGAAATTAATGATTTGAGTAAACAGCTGGCTACCCAAGTTGCCCCAGACGAAGATCACACCCCCTTAGCCGGAGTTCTGACCGTAAAGGTTGACGAATTGCAAAAAATGATACAGGACGTGGAGAAGGAAGCCCCCAAATAAAGCCAGGGCTTTGGCGGGAGAATCAACCGATAAAACGCCTATTGACTTATCTTGGCTGAATGCAATATACTATAATAAATGAATTAAAGCTACCGAAATGTAATGCGGGAGAAGAGTAAATCAAGTTAACCTTGCAGGGAGAGGGCGCCATAGACTGAGAGCGTCTTTAAGGGGAATTGATTGAAGTTCGCTCCTAAACAGCAGGCTGAAACCCAACCACGTTGGCGAAAGTAGGCTGAGCCGGAAACTTCCACCGTTAAAAGGAAGCGAGTATCGGATTTTTTCCTGTACTTAGATATGAGTGGTCATTTGTTTTTTGAATCGTACTTAAAGAATGAATGACAACTAGGGTGGTACCACGGAAGCAGAGCTTCTCGTCCCTAAGGATGAGAAGCTTTTTTGTTTTTGTACCCCCCCATATTCTAAAGGGCGGGCAATTACCCGTATTTGAACTGAGCTGGGCCTATTCGAGGTCAAGTAGGGTGGTATCGCGGAAATTTCCGTCCCTTTTATGGGGACGGTTTTTTTATTGGGTTGTCGTTATAGATTGTCTTTAGTTGATGTATTTTTAATCATTGGTTAAAGATTTGGAGTGTTGTCAAGGAAGGAAAAGAAAAGTTTTGGCCGTGTTTAAAGTTTATCAAAAAGAGGAGGAGAAAATTATGTATTGGGAAAAAGAGATTGAGTGTATGGAGCGAGAGGAACTGGCTGAACTGCAGTTGAAAAAACTGCAAACAACCATCGCCCGGGCCTATGAGAATGTTCCTTTTTACCGGCAAAGATTTGAGGCAGCTGGAATTAACCCCGAGAGCATCCACAGTCTTAACGACTTATCCCGTTTGCCATTTACTTTAAAAAGTGACCTGCGAGATAATTATCCTTTTGGGATGTTTGCGGTTCCGCAAAGCCAACTCGTAAGGCTGCACGCTTCTTCTGGCACAACTGGCAAACCAACGGTGGTCGGTTACACCCAGGGAGATCTCGACATGTGGTCGGATCTCGTAGCGCGGGCTTTGACTATGGCAGGAGCAACGGTTGAATCGGTGATACAGGTGGCTTTCGGCTATGGGCTTTTTACCGGCGGCTTAGGCCTGCATTATGGAGTGGAACGGCTGGGGGCAACCGCGGTGCCTAGTTCCGGCGGAAACTCACCCCGCCAAATTATGCTGATGCAGGACTTTGGGACCAATATCCTGGCTTGCACCCCATCTTACGCCTTGTATTTAGCGGAGACCATGGAAAAGATGGGTTTGGATCCAGGTCAATTGGCTCTTGAGACCGGGGTTTTTGGCGCTGAACCCTGGTCAAACCGGATGCGGACGGCGATTGAGGAAAAGCTAAAGATAAAAGCACTGGACATCTACGGCTTAAGTGAAATCATGGGACCGGGGGTTGCGATGGAGTGCGAGTATCAGAACGGACTACATTTCTTTGAGGATCACTTCCTGCCTGAAATAATCGACCCCGATACCGGGGAGTGCCTCCCGTATGGCGAAAAAGGCGAATTGGTTATAACGACTCTGGATAAAGAGGGGCTGCCCATGATCCGTTACCGCACTCGGGATATTGCGGTTTTACACCCAGAAGCCTGCCCCTGCGGCCGAACCCTGGTTCGGATGGAAAAAGTTTTGGGCCGAACGGATGACATGGTGATCATCCGCGGGGTTAACGTATTCCCCTCCCAGGTGGAGACCGTGCTTCTGCAATTTAACAGCTTGGCTCCTTTTTACGAACTGGTGGTGGATCGCCAGGGCAATCTGGATAGCCTGGAGGTCCGCGTCGAGGTTACGGAGAATATCCTGCAATCCGCTGAAATTAAAGAGTTAGAAAGAATCCGTTCGGATGTTCGACGCAGATTGGACAGTTATTTGGGAATTGCCGTTGATGTAAAGCTGGTAGAACCAATGACCATTCAGCGGGTGGAAGGTAAAGCCAAACGGGTAATTGACCGAAGAAACATTTAAAAGAAGTGTCAAAACTAAAGCAATACTCGGACAGAGCAGGGAGCGCCTGCTCTTTTATTTTATCTTCTAGAAAAGGAGCAGACGGGTAGACTATGAAAAGAGATATATCTGGTATAGTCATTTTGCTGACCAGGATTTGTTGCCGGGCATTCCTCAGGCGCAGCGCTATCGGAAACCGGTGTTAAGATTTAATTGATGTCGGTAATCTTATGTTGTTTCCATGTTACAATAATAAAACAATAACAAATAAAATGGAAAAGAGTCTAAAAAACGGCTTAATAGTCTATTATTAAGGTAAAAGGTAGCTTAAAATGGAGGGTGTAGGATGGAATTCAATTCCACGAGCTTAGGGTTATTGATAGGCGGTGCCGCAATTCTTGCTTGGATTAGCGGAAGGACCTTAGCCCGTCGAATACCGCCATGGCGCAGAGGCCCCTTGGCGGTTATGGTGGTCTTAATGCTGGTAATTGCTTTAGAGGTAGCCAATAGTATATATCCGTTTTTCCCGCGGGGGTCCTTGCGGTTCTTACTAATGGCAGCGAGTGTGGGTTTGATTTTGGGCATGGTCGGCTGCCGGGATTGAAAAAGAATCCAAATAAACACCATCTAAAGGATCGCATCACTCAGGCTGCCAGGAAAGAGCAGTTCTGGCAACCTTAAAAGAAACCGATAATTGGCGGTGAATAAGTGAAACACCTTTGGGCGTTCGAATACTGGGAAGAATTAATCTGGTTTGCCGGTTTAATTGTGGTGGGAATAATAAGTTTATACCTGTTGAACTTCATTATCTGGTTGCTGGCTCCGTTTATCCTGGCCTGGCTGCTGACGCTGATGCTTCGGCCTTTTATCCGCTTCCTGGACCAGCGCCTCCATCTGGTGCGCCCGGTGAATGTGGCAGTCACCATGTTGCTGGTGCTCGGGATTGGTTCGGTGGCGCTTTTTTTCCTGGTATCCCGGACTTTTTTTGAACTGAAACGGATCGCTTACCTCTTGCCAGGGTATTTTGATCAGGTTCAGTTACAAGTCGATCGAGTTTTGACGAACGTTCGAGATATTTCGGTCGGTTTTTCCCCAGAGTTTGCTACGTCGGTTGAGCGAGGCTTAATCGGGTTGACTGAGCGCTTGGAAGAGACTGCCGGGGCAATAATGCAATACATTTTTCAGCTGTCCTTC
This sequence comes from uncultured Syntrophomonadaceae bacterium, assembly GCA_964556555.1. Classification (GTDB taxonomy): domain Bacteria; phylum Bacillota; class Ch66; order Ch66; family Ch109; genus CAYXHK01. Next base: position 9,120 of record CAZKWP010000060.1, on the reverse strand, counting down.
GGCGTGCCGGAATTATTGATTATTGGGATTATTGCGCTTGTTGCCACCTATTTTTTAAGCGTTGACTACGAGCGGATTAAACTCGGTTTAGCCAGGTTAATTCCCTTACCTTGGCGGGAATCGTTGGGACAGGCGCTGGTTAGTTCAGGAGTGGCTTTGAACGGAATTGTGCGGGCACAGATGATTATTTTTGGGGTTACCTTTACCCAGTTAGCCATTGGATTTTGGCTCCTGCGGATTGACCATTGGTTTACCCTGGCTTTTTTGGTGTTTCTCCTTGACATCCTCCCCATTATCGGTACCGGGGTGGTTATAGTTCCTTGGATTATCTGGTCGCTGCTGATCAATAACACCTTATTCGCCCTGTTACTATTGGTATTATACCTAATAATCCTGATTACCCGGAATCTGCTTACGCCAAAGCTTTATGCCGAAAGTTTCGGCCTGGACCCGCTGTCTACTTTGGTGGCCATGTATATTGGCCTCAAATTGATCGGGATCTGGGGCGTTTTCCTGGCTCCCTTTGTGTTGATGGTAGTCCTGGTATTTTGGAAGAAATTCAGGGAAGTAGTCCGGCAGCATCGGCAAGTGGAATCTGTCTCGCCCGATTAATAATCGAAAAGACATTTCAGAGGAAGAGGTGAGATTGCTGACCTCAAAACCAAATAATTACGCCGGTCACGTTGTCGGTGTGGGCGGAGTCGTAATAAAGCAAGGACAGGTGCTCTTGGTTAAACATAATTACGGGAACTTGCAGGGACAATGGCTGTTGCCGGGAGGTCACGTTGATTTTGGGGAAAATCTGGATGCCGCGGTTGAACGGGAAGTAATGGAAGAGACCGGGGTCAGGACAATTGCGCAGGGAATCATAGCGGTTAGGAATTTAATTCTGCCGGATTCAAGGGTGGAAGTGTACGTTGTCTTTTTGATGGATTACGTATCCGGTGAGGCGTCGGTCAACAGCCCGGCGGAGATTGAAGCGACCGGCTATTTTACGCTGGAACAGGTTAAGCACTTGACTGTAACGCCCCTCGCCAGCGCCATCATTAAGCAGGTGCTGACCCAGCCGCCCAGGCCCTTGCCGCTTCAATATAATTTTATCCGTAATGCCCCCGGCTATCGATTATATCTAGGGACTGGATTGGAGGGGTAGCGGTGATGGAGGATAGTATTATGCAATCAAGCAAAAGGATTGCTTTAGTGACCGATAGTTCCTGTGACCTGCCGAAGGAATTGATCAAAGAACATGATATCAGGATCCTCCCGTTGTACGTGGTGTACCCGGACCGACAGTATCGGGATCATTATGACATTAAAGCGGAAGAGGTATACGCGCGTATGCCGAAAGAGGTTCCCAGCACTTCTATGCCGCTGGCCGGTGATGTGACGGAACTGCTGGAGGATTTAAAGAAAGAGGGATTTAAAGAGGTTTTAGGGGTTTTTATTTCCAGCGGTTTAAGCGCGACCCACGATATGTTTAAAATGATGGCGCAGCAGGTGGAGCAGCTGCGGGTTGAGGCAGTGGATTCGCTTACTTTATCCATGGGCCTGGGTTTTCAGGTTTGTGAAGCGGTTGAATTGATCAAAAAAAATTTGAGCCTAGAGGAAATTGCCCAGCGCCTGAAAGAGTTCCGCAGTCGGAACCGGGTCTTTTACGTAATCCCCACACTCCAGTATCTCCGTAAAGGAGGCCGCATCGGTAAGGTGGAAGGAACGATTGGGGATTTCTTGAATATCAAACCGATAATATCCGTAAATCCCCAGGGGATCTACTTTACTTATACTAAAGTAAGAGGGCGCAAGGCTTCCTTACAAAAACTGCCTGAAATCATCCGGGAACTGGTGGGAGAAAAACTAGTGGACTTGGCGGTACTCCATGGGGGTGCATATAACGAAGGCCAGGAAATCCTGGAAGAATTGAAGCAAACCTTGCCTAATCTTAGAAAAACGTTTTTTTCGCAGATCAGCCCAGTGTTGGGGGTACATACCGGACCTGGATTGGTGGGCGTTGCATTTAGTGAAGTTTGATTTAGATTTAAGTGAATAAATAATTGCGTAAACAACGATTTACTAATTACTGCGGCAGGGAGCATTTACCTTCATGCATAACCGTCGAATCGGGAATAATACCGGTCAATGGCCGGCAGATACCGAGAACGGAAAATGAATGGAGGAAAGCGAGTTTGAAGCTTAGCCAGCGCACCTTGATTATCCTTAGTCTGGTTTGTCTTTGGATGATTGTAGTCATGCCCGTTTTGGCGGTGGGAGCCGGCTTTGAATGTGCAGACATCGCAGACGAAGCCGCAGCTTCCCCGAGAATTTTCTTAGAGAATCCGCCAATAAAAGATGCTGAGGTTCAGGGTCTGCAGTTTCGGCTGCGGGAACTGGGTTATTACCAGGGGCCGGATGATGGAGTATACGACGGGGAAATGGCAGCGGCAGTTGAAACCTTCCAGAAAGATCAAGAATTAACCAGTGACGGATTGATCGGTGAAAAGACATGGAAGGCTTTAGCCGATACCTATACGCGCGAAGTAACCAATACCAACGATTATCCGACTGGGCTGGTTTCTCTCCAGGTGGACATCTCGAGCCGGACTTTAACCGTTTTTTCCGACGGGGTACCTTTTAAGGTCTTTCCGGTGGCAGTGGGCAAGTCAACAACCCCTAGTCCGGTTGGCGAATGGAAGATTATCAATAAGGGCGTGAATTGGGGGACCGGATTTGGCACCCGCTGGATGGGGCTAAACGTGCCTTGGGGCATTTTCGGCATCCACGGGACTAACAAACCTTGGTCCATCGGTACCAGAGCTTCGCATGGCTGTATCCGCATGCGCAATCAGGATGTTGAACTGCTGTATAAATGGGTAACCACGGGTACCGTGGTTAAAATAATCGGACCCCTTCCCCAGAAGGGAAGTCCACCTAAACTCCAAAAAGGGCAGGCGAACCAAGACGTAGTTTCACTGCAGTTTTTGCTCCAACAAGCCGGTCTTTATAACAGCCCGGCAGATGGAAGGTTCGGCGAACAGACGGAACAGGCAGTACTAAGGTTTCAAGCGATAGAAGGACTGCCGGAAAATGGGATTGTGGACACGGCAGTTTGGAAAGCTTTATGGGAATTTATAAATCAGCAGTCTGAGACCAATGAGCCTGACTGAGAAGCAAGGAACCCCGATTTACGATTCAGGTGTTCGAATATTTAGCAGGATTTAAATTGCGGCTGTCGAAATATAAAATAATGTTTAAAGCTTAGATAAGCTAATAGTCTTTGATAATTAGGATAAGGGGTGGGTTGGTTGGCTTGGATGGAGGAAATTCGCATTGCCAGCGACGGGGCCTGGTATTTTAATGGCGGAAAGATGTTTCGGATGGAAATCGTCAGTCTGCTGGCCTCGCACCTGCAGCTGAAGGATGAACAATATTTTATTTGCTGGCGGAATCAAGAAGTTTCCGTTGTGGTGGAGGATGTCCCGTACGTAATCACCGGGGTTTTGGTTGACGAGAACGGTTTTAAGGCACGGCTGGCGGATGATCGGGAGTTGGCCTTGCCTGAAAGATCAATTGTCTGGCAAAATGAAGTTCCCTATATCAGTCTGTTCTCCGATTCGGTGGTGGACACGAAACTTTCTCGGGCGGCCTTTTGGCAAATAACCTCCTATCTGAAAGAAGAGGATGGGCAGCAATGGATCCGCTGCCCGCAACCGGGTGAAGTCAATTAATGTTTTATTATCATGTGTATTAGAATTCAGCTAGATCCTTGATGTTTTGTTTAATTTTTGCTGTTTATTAATCTTTGGGAAGCGGAGTCCAGCGCTCAGCGTCTCGGACCCGGTATTTGGCCAGGACGTCGGAAAAAGCTTTTTCCAGATCAATTCCCAGTGAGTTGGCAAAACAACCCAGGACAAACAGGATGTCCCCTATTTCTAAGGCAATACTGCTGGGGGGTTCATCCGGCTTTTTTGGTTTTTCCCCATAAACGTGGTTGATTTCCCGGGCTAATTCCCCGACTTCTTCGGTTAACTTGGTCATCTGCGCCAGCGGATGCCAGTAACCTTCTGCAAACTGACTTACCCATTGATCTACCTGTTGTTGCAGCTCACGCAGTTCCATCCTGGTTGATCAACCTCCTAGATATACTCAAAATCGTTGTCCTGAAATTTTGCCTCATCCAGGGTTAAAGCATAATCCAGTAATTTAAGCATCTTCGTTTTATCCTCGGGGAGCTTTCCGTTTAAGTTGACCAGGTTAGACATATGATCGCTTAAGAATAAACCGGTGGTATTTAGGTTTTCCAGGATCAGGCGGGTTTCCCGAAGCATCTGGTGCGGCCCCGGCAGCTCAAAAGTGCCTTGGAGGTATTCCTGACCCAGGGGAGTACGACGGGCCGGGATAAAAGTCCGCAAGCGGATAAAATCCGGATCAATTGCGTTCAGTACCCGGGCACTGCCGAGCGCATGCTGCTCCGAGAGGGTTACCCCTCCGATTCCAATAATCAGGTACTCGCTCAACTCGATTCCCGCTTCTTTGACCCGTCGGCCGGCGTCAATAGTTTGTTGGGCGGTGGCGCCTTTTTGGATGCGCTGCAGCACTTCGTCATCCCCGGATTCCATGCCGGAATGAATTCGGTCTAAACCAGCTTTTTTAAGAATTTTGAAGTCTTCGGGCGATTTGTTTAAAATGTATCGAGCTGAGCCGTAGATGGTGACCCTTTGCAAGTGAGGAAATTGTTTTCGGGCATAGGTAAAAATCTCAGCAAGATCTTTAGTTTTCATGATTATCGTATTTCCATCGGGAAAAAAGAGCGTTTGCACGTAAGGCCCATAGGTGTCCCGGGCCGTATCCAGGTCTTCTTTTATTTCCGCTACCGGTCGGACGCGAAATTGTTTCTTTTTATAGAGGCCGCAAAAAGTACATTTATTATGGGGACAGCCTACCGTGGCCTGAATCAGGAGACTGCCCGCTTCACTAGGTGGTCGATAAATAGTTCCCTCATAACGCATTATGCGCAATCGCCTCCTTTTTATGAACTAAGCTTAAGCCAAGGATGAAGATGGCTTGGCTGCCGAGTCGGCGGGTATAGCGGATTTATCTCAAGGATTATTATAGCATTTATTTAATTATAGCGTATTAGACAATAGACTTTGAGATTAAGGCAAATCTTTCGCCATTTTATTGGGACGGGATACATTTTTAAGATGGGATGTGGTTTTAGGTGGAGAAATATTATATAAATAAAGAAAAGGCCTTGTTATTAGTCATTGATATTCAGGAAAAACTATTTCCGGCCATGGCTAATCAAGAACGCCTGCGTCGGCAGACCAATCTGCTGCTGCAGCTGGCCCGGGTTCTGAAATTGCCGGTGGTAGTAACGGAGCAAAACCCAAAAGGCTTGGGACCGACCATTGATTCACTTGAATTGGAAGATTTGCCGGTAGAAATAATAACCAAGATGACCTTCAGCGCGGCCGTGCCGGAACTGTTAGCCGTTTTGGCAAAGCATCAAAGGAAGCAGATAATCGTAGCCGGCATTGAAACCCACGTCTGCGTGCTCCAAACCGTCAGAGACTTACAGAGGCAGGGTTATCAATGCTACTTAGTCAACGATGCAGCAGACTCCCGAACTGAATTGAATTACCGCACGGCCCTGGACTTGATGCGGGAAATGGGGGCGGTTATCACCAGTGCGGAAATTGTAACCTTTGATCTGTTATACCGGGCGGGGACCCCTGAATTCAAGCAAATCTTGACTAAGGTAAAATAAATGTTTTAAGTGAGCACAAATTCTTGAATAGTGAGACAATTTTCACAAAACTATGAAGGATATTAGCGGGGAAATGTCGAAACTGTAAGGAAATAAACCTCATATACAGCATAAACATCCGGATTGTATCGGTCTATTATTATATTGCATAATGCTACATTGTGCGGGGGGGTAGGCGTAAATGAAACCATACCACCGATTAGCCAGACACTATGGGAATGAAACCCTTTTTGAAATGGTCGAGATGTCCATTATCTCGACTTTGTGGGGAGATCCTCTGCATATCCATGCCGAAGGACTGCGGGGCACTGGAAAAACTACCATTATGCGCGCAGCGAAGAGTGTACTGCCCCCGATTGAGCGGGTTAAGGATTGTTTATATAACTGCGATCCGAAAAACCCGCACTGTCCGGAACACGCGGGCATGAGCGCCGAAAAATTGGCGGAAATCGGGACGGAATGGATTCCCATGCCGTATTTGGAGATTTCCCATTCCGCTAAAATTGGTACTGTAGTTGGCAGTATTGATCTGGCTAAAATTACGGATCCCACCAATCCTACTGCCGCCATCCTGCCGGGGGTAGTCCCTCAGGCGCACCGGGGCATCATTTTTGTAGATGAAATAAACCGTTTGGCGGATACCTCGCCAGAAATTACGGATGTCCTGTTGGATGTAATGGGCACAAAGCCGGGCCGGATTCAAATAGAAGAAGCCGGAATTCCTTTGGTGCAGATTCCAGTGCAAGTTTCGGTCTGGGCAGCTTCCAACCCGGATGAAGAACCGGGCCCGCTGGAAGAAATTCGCCGGCAGTTATCGGACCGTTTTGATTTAGTGCTCTATATGGGCCGGCCCAGCAGTTTGGAAACCGTCACCGACATCCTGCTGCAAAGCGAATTGGGCCGTCTGGGACAGGTCGGGATGAGCCAGGATACCTCGGGGGAAGATCAAAAGATCGCTAAACATTTTGAAAAACTGGCTGCCGATTATCGGGGAATGCAGGTGCCGGACTTTTTGCGCAACTTTATTGCCCGGATTTATTTGAAATACCATATTGAGAGTCTGCGGGCGATTGAGGGGATTCAACAATCCGCGGTTTTGCAGGCGGTGCTCAGAAATCGGAAACAAGTACTGGTCAGCGATATTGTCAAGGTTATTCCTTTGGCTTTAAAACATCGAACCGAAGTTGATACCTTGACTAAAATTATGAACAACCTGGATAAGGGCGATGATGGCGGGATGCTGGATGCGTCGCGCCGGGATGCCGGTTCCGGGTCAGGGGACCGGGGAGGCAAAGGTGGTCTAAAGTCCCTCTTTGGCAGTAAAGAAAGCAAGGCCCCAGAGTCGGCCGAACGCGACACGGCCGAGAGCAGCAACTTGCTGAAAGCGCGGCGGTTAAGTGACTTAGGCCGGGATGAACTTCTGCGTACGGAAAAAGATTTGCGTCCGCCGGAGCGGTAAGCCCCGGACGTTTAAGCAAGGTTATAAGTTTAATATAACCTAATAAAATGAGGTGTATGGCGGGAAGCGGGGGGATGGCCATTAAGGGAGAAAGTAGCCTTGCCGCGAAACGAGCGGCCTTGGGAAACTATTTAAAGATTTACTTTAATAAAAACCAGGGGGTTCGGATCGGCGAAACTGCGGTAGTCAGCAGAAGGCTGCATAAAAAGGGTCCTCGGGTTTTTCCGCATATCCAGATTTTAATCGAGCTAGATGCGGGGCAGATCTTTAGTAAATGCACCGAGCCAAACCGGGCGGTGCATATTGACGTTTATCACGAACCCGCTCAGATTAGAGCAGTGCCGGTAGCCCGCCGGATCTGGGCTGCCATCAATGCTTATTTGGCGGAAGAGTCAGACCGCTTTGGACAGTCTGAATTCGATGAACTCCTGCAGCCTTTGGAAGTTGCCAGCCGCATCCGCCTAGCCACGGCCGAATCCCAAGGGACTGTAGCCCGGCTGGTGGTACAGGGGTACGACGATTATAATGAAATACCCGAGGATTTAAACGACCATGTGCACCTGGTGATGGAGTTGCCCGAGAGCTGGTACGGGCTGGTCTTGGATTTAATTGAGGTTACGGAAGACGCCATTCAGGAGCAGGGTTATCAGATCCGCAAAATAATGGGAATCAGCCACGGATTTAAAAAAGGGGTACAGATGGAGGAAATCCGCGGCTTTAGCATGCCTTTTTTCCCCGGCCGAAAGGACCAGACCGACAATGTGATTCGCGTACAGAACCAAAAGCAGGCGATAATGGCCTTGGCGCGGCGTTTGGGAAGCGTTGAAGAAGTGGAAGATTTACTGGACAGTATGCGCGGCAATCTGCTGCAAAGAATTACCAATCGGCCGCAGCGGAAACGGCAAGGGGACCTGGATGCGTTAGTCGACCAGATGGCGGATGCCGGGTTGGTGGATAAGGGTCTCTTAGGGCCAACCCTGACGGAAGAGGGCGAAGACCTGCAAAACTATCTGGTAGGAAACAAGCAGGAAATGGAAGCGCTGCTGCGGAGAATTTTGCGGAAATTCCCGAAAGGCTCTAAACGCTACCAACGATTTGCCAAAACTCAGTTCGAATCGAGAAGTAAAGAAAAGATTAATAAGCGCAAGGTTTTAAGGCAGGATGATGACAGCGGCAGCAGTGTGGTAGCAGTTCCGGAGACGGTAATGGAAGGCGCCAAACGGAGTCTCAAGGACGGATTGGAACGAATCCGTATCAGCAAAGAAGATGTACAGGTTTACGGCAAGCGCTCTTATGTGCCGATTGATATTTGCCTGTTAGTCGATTGCAGTGCCAGCATGGCTGGAGATAAAAGTCAGGCCGCCTGGCAGTTAGCGGAGTATCTGCTGCTCTCTTCCCGGGAACGGGTGGCGGTAGTCGTATTCCAGGAGATGAAAGCCCGGGTAGCGGTGCCATTTACCCGAAATCAAAAAAGGCTGCGCAGCGGACTCCGTTCGGTTAACCCGGAGGGAATGACGCCTTTAGCCAGCGGCATAGTCAAAAGTCTGGAATTAATTGAGGAAACCGGGGTGCGCAATCCGCTGTTGGTTTTAATCACCGACGGCATGCCAACCTACCCGCTGTGGAGCTATGATTCAAAAGCGGACGCTATAAAGGCGGCCCGGATGCTGATTGACGCCAAGATCAGATTAGCCTGTATCGGCGTGCGTTCAAACCGGGAGTTTTTAAAAGAACTAGCGGCAGCAGCGCAGGGAACGCTTTATATCGTGGATAATTTAAATAGGGATACGCTGATTCAGGTACTGCACGAGGAACGCGAGATTATTGCCAGCCTTCGGGAATAACCGAAGGAAAGGCAGGAGAAAGGCTAAGTTTTAAAAGTTTAGTTTATTATAAA
>CAZKWP010000059.1:0-12520 GCA_964556555.1 uncultured Syntrophomonadaceae bacterium | reverse complement strand
TATATAATTAATCAATAATTAAGAATCAAAAATTAATCCATAATTGAAATTATAAGGCGTAAAAATAACAACGGCGCCAGTACCAAAGAGCGAGCTCGGTTTTATCCAGACTCGCTTTTTTCTTTTGTCGTAAATTGTCGATCGCGGCAAGCGTTGGTATTCTTGGATTCGCGGGTTTTCGACGAAAAAGATGACATTCCCGGGAAGGAATATTTGGTTTGGTGGAGAATAATTATTAAAGTGACAGACCGTATTATCCATTGAGGTTGTTAGGCAAAGGCTACCGTAAACCAAAATTTAATAAAAAGAAATTTAAAAGTTATCAGTTTATAAAAAAATGCAGACCCAACCCCTAGAGACATAATCTGGAAGTGTTGCCATATAATATATCGTCGATGTGCGAATTCTAGATTGATCGTAACCTAGAATTTTTTACACTCTAGGTAGTTGGTTAGGCACCGGGGAAAGTTGGAAGGAGGCCATAAGGGTTGGATAGTTTTTCAAAGTGGTTTGCCAGGGCCAAACAAAACCGCTTATTTATTATCGGCTTGGTTTTGTTAATGGTTATGGTGGTCATGGGAACGGGATTTTCGCTAAAAACTAAGACCGTCGCCATTGAACTGGACGGACAGACGATTACCACCAATACTTTTAAGACAACCGTGGGCGAAGTGCTAAATGAGGCCGGCATTGAGATAGAGCCGGGGGACTTAGTACAACCAGATTTGGACACGAAGCTCAGTCACAATCAAAATGTTCAGGTGTTTAAAGTCTTTCCGATTTCAGTTTTGGCCGATGGGAAAGAAATTGCCTTATCAACAACTGCTGCTACCGTCGAGGAGATTTTGGGCCAGGCCGGAGTTACCATGGGTTCGTTGGATCGGGTTATCCCAGAAAGAAGTGCAGTTCTGACCGGACCAACCAACATTGAAGTAGTGAGAGTAGTCCAAAAGACGATTCATCTAGATGAGACCATACCTGCGGGTGTAGAAAAGATCAACGATGCTACCTTGGAAAGCGGAATTACGCGGACGATTGGCAAAGGATCACCAGGGATTGAGAGGAAGACCATCCAGGTTTCCTACGAGAATGGCCGGGAGATTAATCGAGAGGTCCTAAAATCGGAAGTGGTAAAGTCTCCAGTAAATAAAATTATTGCTGCCGGGGTTTTGACCAGCGTATCCCGAGGCGGAAAAAGAATCGATTTTAAGCAGGCCATGCCGGTAAGGGCTTCCGCCTATAGTTATGCGGCCGGCTCGAAAACGTCGACCGGGCAGAAGGTCCGCGTAGGCGGGATTGCGGTAGACCCTCGGATTATCCCGTATGGCACCCGCGTCTACGTTGAAGGCTACGGGTATGCTACTGCCATTGATTGCGGAGGAGCAATTAAAGGGAATCGGATAGATTTGTTTTTTGAGACCGAAAAAGAATGCCGTAAATGGGGCATCCGGAACGTTAAGCTCTATATTTTATAACGTTAACAAACCGTAAAAAGCTACAAAAAATAATAAAGCCAGATTAAAACGCCGGGCACTTTTGCCGGGCGTTTTTAATCCGGCTTCGTATCGTCTGGGATAATTCTTTTGAGGGTTAGCTATTTTTAAAATTTTTTATTTAAAAATAGTTGTAGTATAATAAAAAGCGGAGGAATTTTGCAGATGAAAAGTTATATAGCCAACCCTCAAAAGGTGCGGAACCTGGTGCGCCGGCATGAATTCAAGATCAAGAAGCGGTTAGGGCAGCATTTTATGGTCTCACCGCAGGTGTTGGAACGAATAATTGACTTAGCAGAGATAAGTAAAACGGATCGGGTTTTAGAAATTGGTCCCGGCCCTGGTTCCCTGACTCAATACCTGGCGGAAAAGGCGGGGGAAGTAGTGGCGGTTGAAATAGACGCCACGGTGATTCCCTTACTTAAAGAAACTTTAAAAGAATATTCTAATACTCGTTTGGTAATTGGGGATATTCTTAAATTGGATTTGGATCAAGTTATGGTCCGGGAGATGTCTGACTTAAGGTTAAACCCAGCCGGCCTCGAGCCGGCTTTGACCTATAAAGTCGTGGGAAATCTCCCCTATTACATCACCAGCCCCATTATAATGGGGATTTTGCAGGGTGGTTATCAGATTGAAAATCTGGTATTTTTGGTGCAAAAAGAGGTTGCCGAGCGCATGGCCGCTGCTCCGGCTACTAAAGAATATGGACTATTAACGATCGGCGTTCAGTATTATGCGGAGGTATTTTCTGGCGGGACCGTTTCCAGAGAGGCTTTTTGGCCCCAACCGGAGGTGGATTCTGCCCTGGTTAAACTGCTACCGCGTAAAGAACCGCCCGTAAACGTTGTTGATGAGGACTTTTTTTTCTGGGTAGCCAGGGCTGCTTTCGGACAACGTCGTAAAACTTTGACTAACGCCTTAATCGGCGCCCCAGGGGCCAGTTGTCTGAACCGGAAGATCGTGGAAGGAATTTTGCTTGAATTGGGGATCGATGGCCGGCGTCGGGGAGAGACGCTTAGTCTGGAAGAATTGGCCGCGCTTAGCAATAACTTATACCCATTTTGCCGGTAAGGGGGAAACCAGATGTTTGTCAGCCCGACCAAAGGTACTCTGAACTGGAACGAAATGTTGACGGATATAGAGGAAAATCTGGTTGGGGCCAGTGCAGATCAGTATAAAATTATTATCGGCACCGATTCGCAAATGGCCAAGGAAACCTGCTTAGTTACGGCAGTAGTATTATACCAGGTGGGAAAAGGCGCCCGATACTATTATCGGAAAAAGACCCATCGCCAGCTTAAAAGTTTACGGCAAAGGATCTTTTACGAGGCGGCCCTGAGTTTAGAAGTAGCGAGTCGGCTTACTCAGTTGTTGGCGGAGAAAGGATATCCGGACTTGGGGCTGGAAATCCACCTGGATATCGGGCAGAAGGGGCAAACTAAAGAAATGATTCAGGAAGTAGTAGGCATGGTGATTGGCAGCGGATATGATGCCAAAATTAAACCCGACTCCTATGGCGCCACCAAAGTAGCCGACAAACATACGAAATAATTTAACCTGAACTAGGCGCTCCAGGAAAGGGGTACCCTTTTTCAGTTTCAGCATATACTAGAGTGCGGGATTTTTTGTTTTTAGGTTTTGGAGAAAGGAAGCACAATTTTAAAGTTGACTTGTTTAACCGGTTTTTGTATAATTATGCGTTACAGTTGACAGAACCAGCCAGATAGATTAATATATAGGTTAGACCACGAAAGAAGGTGATGTTTTTGGCTCCCAAAAAAGTCCTGGCGGAGATCAAGCAAGATTTGGATTCTCATGTGGGTAACAAGATTCGGTTAAAAGCCAACCGGGGCCGGAATAAAGTAATTGAACGAGTGGGAGTTTTGGAGCGGACTTATCCCAACATCTTTGTGGTAAGACTAGATGAAAAAAGATCTGAACGGCGGGTTTCTTACAGTTATTCAGATGTGTTGACGGAAACGGTTGAATTAGTAGTCTGTCATCAGGACGGCGATATCCGGATAGCCGGGGCACGTTAGAAAAATTGGGTTCCAAGGCAATGTGGAACCAGCAATTTTTTGGGAACTCAGGCGAACAATTTAATGTTCGGTTTTAAGAGGCAGCGGAATTTCTTCCGTTGCCTTCTTTGCTTTCGGTACATATGATATTATGACCATTCACCGCCGGGGAAGATTGTTTTGGATGGTCAGGTGGTGAGTTTTATTGATACGACCGATTGTCAAAGTGGGGACTCCCGGTCTGGGCTTGGCTTTAAGTGGCGGGGGACTAAAGGGCGTTGCGCATATTGGGGTCTTGCAGGTGTTAGAGGAAAACGGAATCCGTCCCAGGATGATTGCCGGCACTAGTGCGGGCGCGATCGTGGCCGCCTTGTATGCGGCCGGGGTCAGGCCTGGGGAGATGGAAGAGATCGCGCTTAAACTGAAAGACCGGGATATTTTAGATTGGAGTTTCGGATTGGGAACCGCGTTTTGGGTGGCTTTGCAGAGTATTTGCGGGGGTGTATCCGTTCTGGTTGACCGGGCGCCGGAAGGATTGTTAAAAGGGAGGCGCTTGCAACAATTAGTTCGTCAGTTGACTGGCCGCAAAAGAATAGACCAGATAACTTTGCCGCTGGCCATCGTGGCTACAGACGTAGACACGGGTGAGCGCATCGTCTTTACGAACTGGCGTCAAGCTCCGAATCAGACGGTTAATCGAACCTGCTTTATCCGGGAGGTTCCCTTAGATGCTGCAGTCCGGGCCAGTATGGCCATACCAGGGGTATTCGAACCGGTTCGCCTGGTGGGGAGAACCTTGGTGGACGGCGGGGTCACGGATAATGTTCCTACGGAAATACTTGCCTGGATGGGGGCGGACCCGATTGTGGCCGTTAATCTGGGCTTTCATCAGCCCCAGCAAAAAGCGGAGAATATCCTAAATATCGTTATGCGCTCCTTAGATATCTTAGTGAGTGAAACTTCGGACGTTGAACTTAAACGCTACAGCAATTTAGTGATTGCCCCGCCTATATCCGGGGTGGGGCTGGGAGATGTGGAAAAGGTGGCGGACTGTATTAAGATTGGGGTTAAGAGTACCCGCCAAGCCCTACCCGCAATCCGGAAAATGCTAGAGCCCAAGGCCGCAAATCTCTAGTAACCAATTAGTTACCAGGAACATACTATGTAGAAAAATACGCAGTTGGCAGGACAATCCACCCAATGTCTGGAGCGGAATTAAACTAAACTGAAGGGATGTATTCCTATTTTAAATACTTTGACTTGTCAGAGAGGGGGGGTACCGTGGCTACTGAAAAATTTGAACATGTAACCTTTTATTTAACCAAGAAACAAGTAGAGAAAATTAAGGTCTTAGCCGAAGACCAGCAGATATCAAGAAGTGCCTTGGTGCGTATAATAATCACTGATTATTTGTCTAAAAACGCCAAGACAAGAATTAGTAAAATTTAAACGAACTAGGAGACGCGAGATGCGGGATCAATGTAAAGAAGGGCTAAGGCAATCAAAACGAAATTTAACATAGGTAAGTAACGCTTTTAAATCAGGGCGATGCTTAACATACATTTTTAGAGAGGAAGCCAGCGGGTTTCCTCTTTTGGTTCTCTTTTAGATGTATAAAGCCCGGCGTAAGTGGCCAGAATGGAGGTAGCAAATATTGGAATTTAGGGGTGGGTAAGATGGGCGCCAAGTTCTGGCAAAGATATGGTTGGATGACCGGGTTGTTTCTGATGGGGCTGTGGATTGTACTGGGGACCATAATGCCGGTTGATTTGCGGTTCTGGGCAAAGAATGAAGCCATTCAAGGCGAAGAAGTTTCAGCCTTGGCGCCTACGGATTTGATTCGGCTGCACGTAATTGCCAACAGCGACGCGGCTGAAGATCAGGCTTTAAAATACCTGGTGCGGGATGGAATTATTGCTGATCTGGCACCAGCCTTGCAGAATTCTCAGAGCCTCGATGAATCGCGGCAGATAGTCCAGGCCAATTTGGGCCACCTGGAAGAGGTATCGCAGCAAATTATCGCCGAACAGGGATATACTTATGCGGTACAGGCGGAATTAGGCTATTATGATTTCCCTGTCCGTTCTTATGGAGAACTTATTTTACCCGCGGGTCGGTATGAAGCCGTGCGGATCGTCGTCGGCAAGGGAGAAGGAGCAAATTGGTGGTGCGTTTTATTTCCTCCGCTTTGCTTTATTAATGTGACTACCAGTCTGGCAGCCACAACCCCTGAAGAAACCACTAAAACCGCGGTGGCGACCAGAAACCCCGTTGCGGATAATGGCTATGCCCTAAGCGGAAATGAGGGAAGTTATCTCGAGGATAATCGGGTGAACGCGGAATCCTCCGAAAGCGCCTCCGACAAAGATCGGCGCAGCCAAGGGACTTCGCAGAATACCCCACAGCTTCGTTACCGATTTTTAGATTGGTGGAATCACCTAATTTAGGAGCTCGTGAAAGCTCCCAGCAAGAAAAAAGGTTAGTGCATACTTATTTTGAAAATGTCTTTCTCTTAGATCTCAGGAAGTTGGGAAAGGCTGGAAAAATTGCGTTGTAAAAGGCTTTCCGTTAAACGCGATGCCTTTTACAACGCTTTTTTATTGGATTTGGTCAGGAGTTGAGTTTCTTAGGGGGCAGGTTGAACTAGCCAGGTATTTCAAAAATTTTTATTGGAATTCCGAGTGGTTTTAAACTATCAATGCAGGATAAATAAAGTTTTTAACGAAATAAAAATATGGAAATTTTTGTTTGGAGGGGGGCGGGTCTTAAACAGAATCCGTTAAAGGATTAAATAATTATTTTTAGGGTTATCTTTTGGTCAATATTCTGGGACTTATATTTTAGTTAACGCTTACAATTAACGGATAGTCCATGACAAAAACGGGAACCTATTTATTATTTTAAACGGGGGAGTTAATGCATGGCAAATACAGTTATAAAGTTTCATGGGCATGGTTGTATGCAGCTGACCAACGGAGACGTATCACTGATTGTTGATCCATTTCTCGCTGGCAATAACCCGGTGGCCGAGACTAAAGCGGCAGATATCAAATGCCAGTATGTACTGGTTACGCATGGACACTTTGATCATGTAGCCGATGCTCCGGAAATTGTCCGGAATAATAATGCCCTGCTTATCGGGACTTTTGAAATTGCCAATGAAGTAGGCAATCAATGCGCCGGAGCGGGAATTGAAACCCTGGGATTTGGAGCCAAAAAAGAATACGAATTCGGCTTTGTCCGAGTTACTCCGGCTTGGCACGGCTCCGGGGTGGGGGGCGCGCTTCCCTGCGGCTTTATCGTTAAATTTTTTGGTAAGGTGATTTACTTTGCCGGGGATACCGGTCTTTTCGGCGATATGAAACTTCTTGGTCAGTTAGAGAAGATTGATTATGCGGTATTACCAATCGGCAATTATTTTACCATGGGACCGGAGGACGCCTTAATCGCCGCGGAACTTTTAAACACGAAAGCCGTAATACCAGTACACTATAATACCTGGCCCCCGATCGAACAAGATGCAGTAGCCTTTAAGAACCAGATGGAAGCTAAAACCGGGATCCCAGTTATTTTAATGGACCCCAATTCTGAAATCGAATTAAACTAAAACATAAGCTATAACCATAATATTTATGTGCTGCCCGCCCAACAGGCGGGTCTTTTTTTGAATAAAGATTAACATATTTCCTGCAGATTATTGCTCGTTTTTGGTAGCGACGCTCCTTTTATCGAATAGTCGCGTCTTGATAATCAGATGAACCAGAATAATGCTAAACGATGAATATATTTCCTGTAGTTTAATGCTCGTTTTTGGTAGCGACGCTCCTTTATGATATAATTATGCTAAAAAAGTTAGTGGTGGGGGTTTTGTACGAATTATCGTTAAAATGTCCGGCCAAGATTAACCTAACTTTAGGGATCAGCGGGAAGCGGTCTGATGGTTACCACGAGTTGGAAAGCATCATGCAGAGCATCAGTCTGGTGGATATACTAAACCTATCTTCCCGGCCAAGTGGTTTAGAATTGTCGTCCGACAGTCCCCAGTTGTCGGTAGGCGAGGATAACCTTATTTGCCGGGCCGCCCGATTGCTGAATGAGCATCTGGGACTAAACCGGGGAGCTAAATTTAGTTTGCAGAAACGGATCCCTTTGGCTGCTGGTCTGGCCGGCGGGAGCACCGATGCGGCTGGTGCTTTGCGAGGTTTAAATCACCTGTGGCAGCTTGGTTTAACCATGGCAGAGTTAGAAGATTTAGGCGGCAGGCTAGGCTCCGATATTCCGTTCTGCTTAAGCGGGGGCACGGCCTTAGCCCGGGGCCGGGGGGAACGGCTTACTCCTTTGTCTGTTAAGACGGGTTGGTGGCTGGTTTTGGTCAGGCCCCCTATTGAGGTTTCAACGGCTGAGGTCTACCGAAACTTTAGCCTGCAGCGGATTAAACGACAGCCTCAGACTGAGACGATGATCGAGTCCTTAAGCAAAGCCGATTTAAACGGTATAGCCGAAAACCTGGTTAACGTTTTAGAAACGGTAACTATTCATATGCATCCCCAAATTGGGGAAATTAAGACAGAGATGCTGGAGAGGGGGGCAATCGGGGCACTAATGTCTGGGAGCGGGCCTTCGGTTTTTGGAATTGTGGAGGGATATGCGCAGGCGATAAAACTGGCAGCCACTTTTCGTGACCGTTTTCAAGATGTTTTTGTTGCCTGTACTTTACCCCCTTTGGAATAGTTTATAATTTATTTCACGGGGAATAGTAGAAAATAGGTCTTCCTGATACCTGTTGAGTAATATATGAGGGGAGAAATAGCATGGCAGAGAGGCGGTTAATTCCGGTAAAGCTAGACAATTATAAACCCCTGCGGGAGATTGTTTTTGAATCCTTGCGCGAGGCAATTATCGGGGGAGTACTTAAACCCGGGGAGCGCATGATGGAAGTCCAACTAGCGGAAGAAATGGGCGTAAGCCGCACTCCTGTCCGCGAGGCGATACGCAAGCTGGAATTAGAAGGCTTTGTGATAATGATCCCCCGCAAGGGCGCTTATGTAGCGGGAATTTCTTCAAAGGATGTATCGGAAGTATTTGAGATCAGAGCCGCCTTAGAAGGCTTAGCTGCGGCTTTAGCTGCGGAGAGGATTACTTATGCCGAAAAAGAAGACTTGGAGCGGGTTTTGGTAATAAAGGCGGCTAGTGTCCAGGCTAATGATTTTTCCTCGATAATTGAAAAAGATACTGAGTTTCACGAAATGATTTATAAGGCTAGCCGAAACGAAAGGTTAATGCAAATTATCAGCAATCTGCGGGAACAGATTAATCGCTTCAGGATGGTATCTTTAGCTCATCCCGGCCGCGGCAAGGAAGCTTTAGAGGAACATAAAAAAATTGCCGAAGCCATTGCTGATCGCGATTTTGTCTTAGCCCAGGCTTTGGCCCAAGAGCATATCAGTAATGCGGAAAATGCTTTGTTGGACGCAATGCAGCGGATCAATACGACTGGTGAGTAATGGTCTTCGGAAGGAGGTCTGTTTTAATGCAGGTTGATGCGTTAGTTCTATCGGGTGGTTTGAATTCGGAAGCGCTTCGAGCCAGTAGTGGCTGTGAAAAAGAGGCGTTGATTACTATCGGGAATCGGCCCATGGTGGAATATGTGGTTAATGCATTAAAACATACTCCGGAAGTAGGGCGCATCGTTGTGGCCGGGCCTTACGCGGATCTGCAGTCAATTTTTAGTCAAGATTCCGGTCTGCTCCTGGCAGAGGGTGGTTCTAACGTTATCGCCACCCTGCAAAAGGGTCTGGAAGTTTTACAGGCGGAAGCAAATCGTTTAGAGCAGCCGCAAAGGATGGTCGTGGTTACGACCGGGGATATTCCGATGATCACCCCGGAAGCGATCGGTGATTTTCTCCAATTGTGTCAGAATCGAAGCGGCGATATCTATTATCCGGTGGTTTCCCGGGAAATTAGTGAACGAAAATACCCCGGGGTAATTCGGACCTACGTCCGGCTGCGGGAAGGGCAATTTACCGGCGGAAATCTGCTGCTGATTAATCCAGTGATAGTGGATAAGTGCGCAGAACTGGCGGGGAAAATGGTCGAACGTCGTAAGAATCCGTTGGCTTTAAGCCAGTTGTTAGGCTGGCGTTTCTTGCTTAAGTTTCTGCTTCGGTCTTTGAGTCTGGCAGAAGCTGAGACTAAGGTCTCCCAGCTGCTGGGGGTTAGAGGGGTAGCCGTAATTTCTAATTATGCGGAAGTTGGGGTGGATGTAGATAAACCAGGGGATTTGCAGTTAGCCCGGCGGATTTTGGAGGCTGTTAATTTAGGCTGAGATTGGGGCCGATTAAACTAACTTAAGAAATTAGAGGGCAAACATAAACATTAACGGTGTGACTAAAAGGTCATACTGTTTTGCATTTTTATAGGAGGAATTTTGTGGTATTTGTTGAATCTTTATAAGTAATTATTTCGAGTAAGTATTAAGTATGTGTCAAGGACATTAGGGGAGGAATTAGGTCATGACCATTACGGATGTCCGGATTAGAAGGATTTGTCAGGAAGGAAAAATGAAAGCCATTGTCTCGGTTACTTTTGATGACGAGTTCGTGGTGCATGATGTGAAGGTGGTCGAAGGGATTAATGGCTTATTTGTGGCTATGCCCAGCCGTAAAACCATGGAAGGAGAGTTTCGGGACATTGCCCATCCGATTTCGTCCGGGGCGCGGGAAGTTATCCAAAAAGCAGTGCTTAAGGCCTATACGGAGGCAGTGACTGCAGTTTAAGCAACGCCAGTTTTAAGAAGTTCCTTTGTGTTTGACTTTTGCAGATGGACAGGTTCCGCCGGTTTAAGCCGGTTTATTTTTTGTGGCGTGCCAGGATTCGACGAAACCTCCAAAGAATTTACATAAATCAAATAGAAGTGGTTTTGCTTACAGGAAATTTTAATTCTTTGTAGAAATATTTATTATAAGCAAACTAATGAAGCTTAAAGTCATGGGCTCTTTACCAGTGCAGATGGTTATAATTATACTGAGGCCTATTTTGAAAGCACATAATCTTATATAGAAGAGCAGCCGCTAAAAGATATAGCCGGGTGTTTTTTACACTTTCAGATATAACGAGGGGGATAATACTTAAAATGCAGGATGTGGTGGCAATAGTATTGGCCGCTGGCAAGGGAACCCGGATGAAATCCAATCTGCCAAAAGTTATGCATCGAGCCGGCGGGAAAACGCTTGTGCAGCATGTAATAGATTCGGTTAAGGCAGCCGGAATATTTCAGGTCGTCGTGGTTATCGGATGCGGCGCTGAGTTGGTTAAAACCAGTTTAGGGGATACCTATCGTTATGTCGTGCAAGCGGAGCAGTTAGGGACTGGTCATGCGGTTTTACAGGCGGGCTCAGTAATTTCAGAGAAGGAAGCAACGGTCTTAGTTTTATGCGGAGACATGCCGCTCATAACCGCCAATTCCCTGAATAAGCTACTTGAGCGACATCAAAAGAATAATGCGGCAGCTACAGTTTTGACCGCTTATTTTGCCGATCCTACCGGTTATGGCCGGATCCTTAGGGATGCTCAAGGCCGATTAGAGCGCATAATCGAAGAAAAGGATGCCTCGCCGGAAGTTAAAAGGATTCAGGAAGTAAATACCGGCACCTACTGTTTTAATCGGGACGAGTTATTTTCGGCGCTGGAAGAAATCCGGCCTAATAATGCTCAGGGAGAATATTATCTGACTGATGTCTTAACCATAATGCTGAATAAAGGCCTGACCGTTGAGATTGTGGATGAGGCCAAACCGCAGGAGGCCTTAGGGATAAACAGCCGGCAGCAGTTAGCCGAAGCGGAGCAGCTATTGCGGCAGCGAACTATGGAACGCGTAATGGCGGAAGGGGTTACGGTTATTGACCCGGGATCAACATTTATTGATGATTCTGCCGAGCTTGCTCCGGATACGATCATCCATCCCTTTACGATTATTGCCGGGCAATCCCGCATTGGTCCGGCTAGTGAAATCGGTCCTTTTACCCGCATCGTGGACTCGGTAGTGGGGCAGCAGGTGCTGGCGCAAAATTCAGTGATTATTGAGAGTTATGTGGGTGATAATTGTAATATCGGTCCTTTTGCTTACCTTAGACCAGATACCCATTTAGAACCCAGAGTTAAGGTCGGAGATTTTGTGGAGCTGAAGAAATCCTGGATCGGGGAAGGCAGCAAGATCCCCCATCTGTCCTACGTGGGAGATGCAACAGTGGGCTGTGGAGTGAATGTGGGCTGTGGTACGATCACCTGTAATTATGATGGATATAACAAGTATCAAACTATAATTGAAGACGGAGTTTTTATTGGCAGTAATACAAACTTGGTTGCCCCGGTTAAGATTGGGAGCGGGGCGACAGTTGGGGCGGGATCCACGATTACCAAGGATGTGCCCGAAGATGCCTTGGCCGTGGAACGGAGCCAGCAAAAGGTAATTAATAATTGGCATAAAAGAAAGAGTTGTTTAAAAGGCGATGCTTAATTTGCTCTACAGGAGGAACAAAGGGATGTCGGTATTTAATAAGCGGTTAAAATTGTTTTCGGGAAATGCTAACGTATCGTTAGCCGAGGAGATCGCGGATTACTTAGGTCTGTATGTCGGTGCCGCCAAAGTCAGCCGTTTTTCGGATGGGGAAATCTGTGTCGCCATCGACGAAAGCGTGATTTATCGGATGGCATTAACCAATATCTTTATTGAGCTGAAACGGCGTGGCATTTTTCGCCTCCGGCGAAAAATGGTGGACGTTAATTGGCGCGATTCGAACAGATTTTCGTAAAGATGTCGAGGGTTTATATAGCTGATCCTGCCTGACGGGCCGTAGCTCGCGCAGCGGCAAGAGCATGCCTTCGCCCTTTGGGCTACGGCGCGGCAGCCTTCCCTCGCTGCGCGAGCGAAGGCTGGTGGACAGGGCTGGATTCGAACCAGCGTACGCTCGCGCGGGCAGATTTACAGTCTGCTGCCATTAACCACTC
>CAZKWP010000058.1:8844-12559 GCA_964556555.1 uncultured Syntrophomonadaceae bacterium | reverse complement strand
TAATTAAAAATCGAAAATGGCTATGAAGGAGAAAAGTAAACTAGCAAAGGTCTTGCAGGGAGGAATTGTCCTGGACTGAAAGCAATTCTATGACGGAACTAGTTGAAGTTCTCTCCGAAGCTGACGACTGAAACCAATCCGGCAAGTAGGTCGATCCGGGAACTTCCGCCGTTAAAAGGAAGCAGGTATCGAGAGGTTCTGCCAAACTAGCTTTAGGATAGGATCTTTCCGTACTGGTAAAAGTGGGTTGCTTTAGTCAAGGCAGCTATTTAGGGTGGTGTCGTTAAAGATTAGTCTTTCGTCCTCTAGGGGATGAAAGACTTTTGTTTTTGTACCGAACTATTTGGAGGTCAATTCCCGGGTCCTGACTGGGCAATCAAACAGGGTGGTACCACGGAAACCGCAGCTTTCGTCCCTTTTATCGGGAAAAAGCTGCGGTTTTTTACTTCATTTTTAAAGGAGGTACAGACTAATGATTGTGGTTATGCAGTTAAATGCCCAGGAAGCACAAATAAACGAGGTGTGCCATCGTTTGGCCAAGCTGGGTTATCGAACCCAACAAATTCAGGGAGTGGAAAGATTGGTGATCGGAGCTGTGGGGGATTCCAAACTAAACGGGGCCGAGGCAAATTTGGAAGATCTGCCGGGAGTGGAGAAAATCCTGCCTATTCGGCACCCGTTCAAGCTGGTCAGTCGGGATTTGCAGCCAGAAAATTCTGTAGTCTGGGTTGGCAAAACAGAGGATGATCCAGGGGTCGCGGTGGGCAACAGCGAAGTTGTGATTATGGCCGGCCCATGTGCGGTGGAGAGTCGGGAGCAAATCTTAGAAACAGCGGAGATCATCAAGCAGGCCGGGGGAAGAATTCTGCGGGGGGGAGCCTTCAAACCGCGTACTTCTCCATATAGTTTCCAGGGTTTAGAGGAAAAAGGGCTTGAGTTTCTGGCTGAGGCGGGTAAAAAGACTGGGCTTAAGGTGGTTTCCGAGGTAATTAATCCGGAAACGGTGGACTTAACGGCTGATTATACGGATTTGCTGCAAATTGGCGCCCGGAATATGCAAAATTTCGCCCTGCTGCGCCGGGTGGGCCGGATTTCGAAACCGGTGCTGCTTAAACGGGGAATGTCGAGTACGATTGAAGAATGGTTAATGGCAGCAGAATACATTGTCGCGGAAGGAAATCCGAACGTAATTTTATGCGAGCGGGGGATTCGCACCTACGAAACCTATACGCGTAACACCCTGGATCTTTCTGCCGTCCCGGTAGTAAAACACCTCAGTCACTTGCCGGTCATAGTGGATCCCAGCCATGGTACCGGGAAATGGCGCTGGGTTCAACCTATGGCCTTGGCTGCCGTAGCTGCCGGAGCCGATGGTCTGATGATTGAAGTGCACACTGACCCGGGAAAAGCTTGGTCCGACGGGCCGCAATCGTTAAATCCGGAAAAATACCAGACCTTGCTGGAGCAGTTAAGGCCGGTGGCAAAAGCAGTGGGTCGGGGTTTAGAGATGGTACCAGGAGGAGAAGCTCGTGGGTAAAAAAGCAACTCCAAAGCAGATTCTGGCTTACCTGGGTCCGGCTGGCACCTATTGCGAAGAAGCGGCCTTTTCCTATCCAGACCAGCAGCTCTGCCGGCAGGCATTAGGCAGTATTGGGGAAGTGTTTAAGGCGGTGAGGCAGGGTGTGGCGGATAAAGGGGTGGTGCCCCTAGAAAACTCGATAGCTGGTACGGTAAATACCACAATAGATATCTTGGCCGGGGAGGAACTGCTGCAAATTGAGGCAGAACTGATAATTCCCATTCAGCATAATTTACTCGTCTCCGGGGGGGCTGATTTGGCAGAGATAACTGCGGTTATTTCGCATCCCCAAGCCCTGGCCCAGTGTCAGGAGTTTATAGATAATGCTCTGCCGCAGGTCCAGTGTCTGCCTGCCAGCAGTACCGCCGAAGCGGCCCGCATGATTGCCTGCGGCGAACCGCGCTGGTTTAATCCAGATCTGCCGGGAGCAGCCATTGCATCAGCACGGGCGGCTGCAGCTTATGGGCTTAAAATTGCGGCGGCCAACATCAATGATGTCCCTCGTAATCATACCCGTTTTATCGTAATCAGCAAGCAGGCAGCTAAACCAACCAGCCGCGATAAAACCTCCTTGGTATTTGCCTTGGCGCACCGTCCGGGCAGTCTGCTCCAAGCCCTGACGAGCCTGGCCGCAGCCGGGATCAATCTTACGAAAATTGAGAGTAGGCCTAGTAAACGGGGTTTGGGAGAGTACTGGTTTTTTGTTGATATTGAAGGCCATCACCAGGATTCCCGGGTGAAAAACGCCCTAAGCCAGCTGTTTAAACAGACGATCTGGCATCGGTTATTAGGTTCTTACCCAGTAGCGGATGAAGAAAAGATGCCAGCGGCAAGTGAAAAAAGAATGGTTTAAAAAGAGGCGCCGTTAAAACAAAATGCCTGACCCGGCTAATCCGTTTCCGCATTGCCGGGTTAGGCATCTATTAAATCAGTTTAGCTCATAACTCAGGCTAACGCTATTTTTTCCTGATATCCTGAAGCAAAATGCCTTAAAATCGGTTGCCTTTGAACTAATTGGGAAGTCGTTTCGGTTTTATCTAATCTCAACGTTAAAAAAGGGTCGTTTTTTCGTTGCGTTTGGTTAGGCTTTTTTAACCAGGGCTTTTTCAAGAAGCTGGACCGGATGCAGCACTTTAATCGGTGATTCTGCTTCCCGCAGACCATAGCTTAATTGCGTCATGCAGCTGGGGCAGCTGGTGGTTAAGATTTCGGCGTCCGTATTCTGGACATTTTCAATCTTTCGCTTGAGTATTTTCATCGAAAGGTCGTAATGAGTCAAACCAAAGGTACCGGAACCGCCGCAGCAGGTGTCGGCTCCCGCCATTTCGATAAATTCCAGCCCGGGGATGTTTTGCAGGACTTGGCGCGGCTGATTTTTGATTTTTTGGGCCTTAACCAGGTGGCATGGGTCATGGTAAGTCACTTTTAAAGGCTGCTTAACTTGGGCCGTATCCGCATTGAGGCCCAGCTTATCCACCAGGAACACGCTTACGTCAAAGACCTTGCCTTTTAACCAATTTGCCGCTTCCAGTACCTTTTGCGCCTGGGCCGGGTTTAAGGATTGATTCTGGTTTAGATTAAAGGCGATATTGTCCGGGTTATACAGGTGACCGTTAAGCGTCGAGGTACACGAGCCGCAATCGCTGATTACCGCATCAACCCCAAGTTTTTGCAATACCCTGATATTGTGCAGGACCAATTCTTCCGCAATGCCTTTTTCCCCGTTGGCCAGATGAGGGACCCCGCAGCACTTCAAATCCGGCGGGATAACCACTTCACAACCTAGGTGGGTCAATACCTGCACGGTGGAAAGAGCAACCTCCGGCTGCAGCATGTCCGTGCCGCAGCCGAGAAAATAGGCTACGCGGGCTTTGCGGGTTCCCTG
Source organism: uncultured Syntrophomonadaceae bacterium (assembly GCA_964556555.1). Lineage (GTDB taxonomy): Bacteria > Bacillota > Ch66 > Ch66 > Ch109 > CAYXHK01. The sequence goes on along the minus strand of CAZKWP010000058.1, from coordinate 9,095 downwards.
GGCCGGGATAACCGTAGCCAGCCGGGAGCGCGCCGAGCGTCGGGGAATTTTACCCAAGATTTTTTCCGCCCGCGGTAAATCCCCAGGCAGGATATTGGTTAAGCCGAGAGAACGGGCCATGCTTCTTAAACCAAGGCCATCCGCGACTCCAGCAGCGGCGATCGAGGTGCGCAGCAAGCCGGGATTGGTCCAGAGTTTGCCGAAGATCATTTTTTTGCTGGTGGAAGGACGCTGTTCGTTAACGTAAGCCC
>CAZKWP010000058.1:0-8834 GCA_964556555.1 uncultured Syntrophomonadaceae bacterium | reverse complement strand
GAAGGACACATGCTGGAACACGATTCACACATGAGACAGTCCCCGAGCTTGGCCGCAACTTTTTCCGAAGCGGGAAGTTCACCGTCCCGCACCTTTTGCACCATAAATACCTGACCGCGAGGGGCGTAGTTTTCTGTCCGGTACTCGTTGAAAATAGGGCAAACGCTTCGGCATTTTCCACAGCGCACACACTTTTTTATGGTCTCACGAACTACCGGTGCGTCTTTAAACAAGTCCTATTCCTCCTCTGGCAGAAAAACTTTGCCCGGGTTCATGATTCCCTTAGGGTCTAAAGTTTTCTTGATTTTTCGCATAATCTGTACGGCTGCCCCATGCTCCAGTTCAGCATACATGGACCGTACCGCTCCCACCCCGTGTTCCCCGGTTGTGGTTCCGCCCAAACTGATCGCCAATAAATGGATATCGTTTACTAACAGTTTCGCCTTTTCCACTTCGTCGGGTTTATCGGGATCAATTACCGGGGCGGTATGCACGTTGCCGTCTCCGATATGACCGTAGTTAACGACCTTCACCCCGTGTTTGGCACCCAAAGCCCTGATCTGGCGCAGCGTTTCCGCAATCTTGGAAAGGGGGACGCTGATGTCTTCCCCGGCAAACACCCGGGTTCCGTCCGGACGCACGCGGGCGGCCGCGGTAGCCACTACGCTGCGGCCTTCCCATAAATCGGCCATCCGTTTCGGTTCAGTTGCCCATTCTACCTGGCCAGCGCGTTGCGCAGCTATTTCCTTAATCTTTAAGCCTTCCCATTCCACACTGTCCCGGTTGCCGTCCACTTCAAAAAGCAGGATGGCTTCCCCGTTCGGGAGGTTTATTTCCGGACGGTACATGTTTACCGCACTGATTGCTGATTCATCTAAAATCTCAATCCCGGAGGGCAAAATCCCCGCTTGGTAGACCTCGAGCACGGAAGCCGGCGCGTCATCTAAGGAAGAATAAACCGCCATCACAATGCCCCGGGCTTTCGGTTTTGGCCAAATCCGCAGTCTAATTCTGGTGATTACGCCGAGAATCCCTTCCGAGCCAACAAAAAGCTTGGTTAAATTCAGGCCGGAAACGCTTTTCACCGCCCGGGACTGCATGCCGCCGGTAACGATTACCTCGCCACTGGGTAACACTATCTCTAATCCTAAGATATACTGTTCCGTACAGCCGTATTTCACGGCCCTAAGACCGCTGGCGTTATTAGCGACCATGCCGCCAATCGTACACATAGCCGAACTGCCGGGGTCCGGCGGGAAAAACATGCCGTATTTTGCTAACTCCTCATTTAATTTGGCGTGGATTACTCCCGGGCGGACAAAGACCTGCATGTTTGCCACATCAATATCTAGAACGGTATCCCAAGGGGAAAGGTCCATGACAATCCCGCCCTGAGTAGCGACGGACCCACAGGTTTCTCCGGTACCAGCGCCACGGGGCGTGACCGGGATGTTTTGGGCATAAGCGAACTGCATTACGGCGGCCACTTCTTCCGTGGATTTAGGCGTGACTACCGCATCGGGATAAAATTGATTCAGTTTCGCGAGAAAAGAACTGTCATAAGAATAATACATGAGATCAACCGGATCCGAAATTACCTTTTCTTTGCCAATCCGGTTTTCTAATTCCTGAATTAATTGGGCACGGTCCATGCTCAGCTTAAGCACCTCTTTCATCTGTTTTATCTTGTTGGCAGTTTACTTGCCATTCAATTCCATCAATGGTAGAATAATGTTCTAGATTGTCGGGAACCGCATAAAAAGGCGCTTGCAAGTAAATCCTACATAGTTATGCTGGATCCCGTTTAAGATTATATCACACCCTGGAAGGGAGAAGTTATAAAAATGAATTCTGACGAAAATAGAATTTTTCCAGAAGAACTAAGAGAATTAGTTTCTTTATTTCCAGAGGATAGAATCGCTTGGCAGGAACCAATGGCCTATCATACTTCCTTTAAGATCGGGGGACCGGCCGATGCCTTGGTTACTCCCGCCAGTGAAGCCGAATTGGCCAGTTTAATCACTTTCTGCAGCCGCAAAGGCTGTCCTTATTTTATCCTGGGGCGAGGCACCAACCTCTTAGTGCGGGACAAAGGGATTCGCGGAGTGGTGATTAAAATTAACCAGCCTTTGGGTGATTTAAAAATAGAGGACCAGCGGGTAACGGTTGGCGCCGGGATGGCTTTAGGCGAACTTTCCCGGCAAACCGGCGCGCGTGGTCTGGCCGGTCTCGAATTTGCGGTGGGGATTCCCGGTTCCGTAGGCGGTGCCGTCTGCATGAATGCCGGCGCCTACGACGGGGAAATGAAAAATGTAATAAAGGAAGTGCGAGTCCTTGCGGAAGATGGGGAAGAGCAAAGATTTATTGCTGAGCAAATGCAATTTGGCTACCGCCGCAGCATTCTGCAAGGCTCAAAGATGGTTATCTTAGAGGCGGTCCTCGAGCTGCTGCCCGATGACCCGGCAGCCATTAAACGGAGAATGGATGATTTTACTGAGCGCCGGGAAGCACGCCAACCACTCGATCTGCCCAGCGCCGGCAGTGTATTTAAGCGGCCCCCGGGCCATTATGTAGGACCAATGCTGCAGGAGCTGGGCCTAAAAGGATTTAAGGTTAATGACGCACAGGTCTCCGAAAAACACGCCGGCTTTATCGTGAATCGGGGGCAGGCGAAAGCAGCGGATGTGTTGGAATTAATCGCCATTATTCAAGAGAAGGTAAAGAGTAAGTATGGGGTAGAGTTAACTCCGGAGATAAAAATTATCGGCGAGGATTAGATTTAAAGTTGATTAAACTAAAAGTTAACAGCACAACCTTTGATTGAACAAACTTTCAAGGTTGTGCTGATTTTGTTTGGGAAGCCAGTAAGCCAAAGACGGATTATCGTTTTATTCAGATATCATCGCGTCGTGCCGCGGGATGACAATGACGTGGGTAAATGGTTTAATTTTCTAAGGTCCAATAACCGCGCAAGAAGAAGAATGCCCAAATAACGAGAAGCAAGGCGGTCATCTTGGCTAACATTGGATTGGGGATGGGATTAAAATCATCAACGCAGGCTGATTCAATTTCCGGACTCATCGTATCAGTTTTACCGGACAGTTGTCCTTCTAAGGATTCCCGTACTTTTATCAGCATGCTTATCAGGTCTTTTACCGTATTTTCCAATTGTTCTATTTGAGACTCTTTTTTTGCTGCCTCTTGTCTTTCCAAATAACGTTTTCGCATCATCATTTGCTCGTAACAGCAAGCCAACACACGTATCCCCCCTTTGAGATAGCTTTTTTGCTACTAGTATATGGACGATTAAGCAACAAGGTTACAAATATTAGTAGTAATGGCAGAGTAGACCTAGGGCCGGAGATTGAGCAGTTTTGCCGGGAAAAATTATCCTGGCAGATTTAAGCTTGATTAAGGCCGAATTTGCAGATAAGCGGAAGGACCGCGATTGTAACAACTAGCTCCGCCCCAGCGTAGAATGGATATACCAAGAGTACACTGTAGGTGGTGAAAGAATTAAATGGAAATCAGGTATCGATATATAAGGGTTCCTGACGATCCAGTCCCTAATGCAGAAGATTACCCGTATTCCGAAGATCTGCTTCTCAATTATCAGCGTTCCGATCATCCGGAAAACGAAGTGGAGATTAATCCGGATTTCTACCCCGAAGAACTAATTAAAAAAATTTTTTTCCGAAAAACAGGGACTGATGACCTGGTCAAAGGCACCTCGAGTTTGCCGAATAATCCCCGTCGGCCAGAACACCGGGAACTTCCACCGGTTGGAGCCGCCCATTTGCTTTTACCTTGGGAAAAGTCGAGTCAAAAAATCCCGAATTCGAATCGGCTTGTCAGTTATAGAATCCCTGGTCCGGTAAAAGAGCCAGCCACTTTACCCAAGCTGCCGGCCCCTCAGTCCCCGGATTGGGGCAGCAGCCGGCGCGTAGATGAGGGGGAGACTGCCCGACGGATAACCGAAATTAATCAAGAACTGGATAATTTGATCGGTTTGGAAAAGGTGAAAAAACTGGTCAAAGAGATTCAGGCATTTGTGGAAATCCAGCATAAAAGAGCCCGGGAACAGCTAGTAACCGATCCTTTGGTTTTACACATGATATTCAGTGGAAATCCCGGAACCGGGAAAACTACCGTGGCGCGTTTAATTGGCCGGCTATTCAAAGAAATGGGCGTGCTGCAAAAAGGGCATCTGGTCGAAGTCGAAAGAGCTGATTTGGTCGGGGAATACATCGGACATACGGCACAAAAAACCCGGGATCAAGTCAAGCGGGCCTTAGGCGGGATTTTATTTATTGATGAAGCCTACTCCCTGGCCCGGGGCGGTGAGCGGGATTTTGGCAAAGAGAGTATTGATGCTTTAGTAAAATCAATGGAGGATTACAAAGATAATTTGATTTTAATTTTGGCTGGATACCGGGAAGAGATGGACCTGTTTGTCCGCGCCAATCCTGGGGTCCGTTCCCGTTTTCCTTTGCAGATTTCTTTTCCCGATTACAGCGTGGAAGAACTGATGCAGATCGCGAATCTGATGCTTGGTCATAGGGAGTATTGTTTTTCCGCCGAAGCCCGAGCCGAACTGCAGCGGATTCTGGAACAGCAGATCCGCGAGGGAATGGGACACAACGGAAATGCCCGGCTGGTACGCAACTTGATTGAACGGGGCATTCGCCGTCAGGCGGTGCGGCTGATCACCCAAAAGGTTATTACCCGAGAAGACTTGATCTTAATCAGACATCAGGACATAACCCGACGCCCGGGAGATACTTTAGGTTAGCCTTAGATAGTTAGCCTTAGATTAGAAGAAGAATGGAGCATAAACCCGTATATATCCATTCAGGGAAAAATGTTTTAAGCAACGGAAATCGTTTTTGCGAGTCCGTTGCTTTATGTTACAATTTGGATAGTTTAAAAGAGGGGGAATCGTCAACGAGAGAAGTGCTTCAAGCTACAGCGGAAAAGGCAATTTTAGTCGGCCTGGAAAAGCAAAATGATGCGGACGCCAACCAGTCTTTAGAAGAATTGGCCCGATTGGCTGAGACGGCTGGCGTTCAAGTGGCAGGCAGCCTGCTGCAGAAGCGGGATCGACCAGATGGGCGTTATTATATCGGCCGGGGTAAAGCGGAAGAACTGCGGGAAAAATGCGCGACTCTGGAAGCAGATCTGGTGATTTTTGACGTTGAACTGTCGGCGGTTCAGGTTCGGAACTTGGAGGAATTATTAAACTGCCGGGTAATAGATCGGACCAATGTGATTTTAGATATTTTCGCCCTGCGGGCCCGAACCAAAGAAGGAAAACTCCAGGTAGAGTTAGCCCAGCTGCGGTACTTACTGCCCCGACTGCTTGGCAAAGGGATAACGCTTTCCCGTTTGGGCGCGGGGATCGGCACCCGGGGTCCCGGGGAAACCAAACTGGAAACCGACCGGAGACATATCCGCCGGCGGATCAGTTTTTTGGAACGCGAACTGGAACTTATCCGGCAGCGCCGCAAACTGCAGCGCGAACGCCGGGAGCGCCTCGGTTTTCCAATGGTGGCTCTAGTCGGTTATACGAATGCCGGCAAGAGCACCCTTTTAAACGGTTTGGCCAGAGCCGCTGCTGCTTTGGCGGAAGACCAGCTGTTCTCGACTCTGGACCCGCTAAGTCGGCTGGTTAAGCTGCCGGATGGCCGCCAAGTTTTGGTCAGCGATACGGTTGGGTTTGTTCGAAAACTGCCGCATCATTTAGTGGCCGCCTTTAGGGCAACCCTAGAAGAGGTTAAGGAAGCGGATCTGATTTTGCATGTGATTGACCTGAGCAGTCCGGATATGGAGAATCAGAAGCAAGCGGTAGAGGGAGTTTTGCGGGAGTTGGAAACTCACAATAACCCGACGCTTTTAGTTTATAATAAATTAGATCTGGTGGAAAAGAAACAAACCGATTGGCTTGGCCTGGGTGAAGCGCACTCAGCGGTAGCCATCTCCGCTCAAACCGGCGCTGGGCTTCCCGAATTATTGCGGCAAATTGCGCTGCGTCTGGCCCGGCCGGGAGCGGAAGTCGACCTGGAAATACCGCTCACGGAGGCCCGCTTGCTCTCTCTGATTCACGATTACGGCGAAGTACTGAGTAAGCGCTACGCGGAAGACCTGATTTGGGTAACCGCCTGGGTAGAACCCCGCATCTTTGAGCAAATACGTCCGTATGTAGTAAAAGGCCACTTGGTTCAGGTGGCGGAACAACCTAGCGACAGCGACAGCTGATTTATGATTAGGCGGAGGAAATGCACCAGTGTATATAGGCACCAGTAAATATTCAGCCGAACAAGCGCTGAGAGATATTTGCCACCGTGATTTTGGGATTAGCCCAAAATTGCTGCAAATCGCGGAAGAGGTGGAACAAGCAACCCAGGCGCTCGAAACCCAAATTGAGACTGCCGTGCGGATCAATCAGTTACGGGTACTCCAGGCTTTTCGGGAGGTCGGGGTAACCGAATACCATCTGAAGGAGTCCACCGGTTATGGTTACGGGGATTTGGGCCGTGAAGGTTTAGACCAGATTTATGCCCGGGTTTTCGGGGCGGAGAGTGGTTTGGTCCGGCTGCAAATGGTGTCCGGCACCCATGCCTTGGCGGTAGCCCTCTACGGTAATCTGCGGAATGGGGATGAGTTAATCTCCGCCGTGGGCGCCCCTTACGATACTTTGGCGGAAATCATCGGGATTGGAGCGGGCACCCCGTTACCGGGGTCGCTGCGGGATTTGGGGGTAGTGTATAAAGAAGTTCCTTTACGGGAAGACGGCCGGCCGGACCAGGTGGCCCTGGGGAATTTGATCAGTCCCAAAACGAAGCTGGTACTGATCCAGCGGTCCAGCGGGTATGCCTGGAGATCCGGCCTAACGCTGAGTGCCATCAAAAAACTGATTCAAACAGTAAAGTCGGCAAATCCCCAAACTTTGGTTTTGGTCGATAACTGCTATGGGGAGTTTGTGGAAGCCCAGGAACCGGGGGCGGTGGGGGCTGATTTAACGGTTGGCTCTCTAATCAAAAATCCGGGGGGAGGGTTGGCTCTCAGCGGCGGTTACATCGTTGGAGCGGAAAAGTGGGTGCAGGCTGCGGCACAGCGACTTACCGCTCCAGGTATTGGCGCGCATGTGGGAGCGACTTTGGGCGCGAACCGCTGGTTTTATCAGGGCTTGTTTTTGGCGCCCCAGGTCGTTGGCCAGGCTTTAAAGGGAGCAATCTTTGCCGCCAGTCTGTTTCAGCGGCTTGGCTACCCGGTGCAGCCTTTGCCCCATGCAACAAGGGGAGATATTATTCAGGGAATCCAGTTAAACTCCGTACGCGCCTTGGAAAAGTTTTGTCAGGCGATTCAAAAATGCTCGCCGGTTGATTCCATGGCAGTGCCGGTTTTTGACGACTTGCCCGGTTATGACCACCAGGTAATTATGGCTGCTGGAACTTTTGTGCAGGGTGCTTCCATAGAACTAAGCGCCGATGCTCCGCTGCGGCCTCCCTATATAGCCTATTTACAGGGGGGGCTGACCTTTGATCACGCCCGAATTGCCATTTTGACGGCAGCGCAGGCTCTGCTGGAGGAATAAAGCAGTTGGCCAGCCGGCATTCAGCAGTCCTCTGGAATAAAATAAGATATTAAAAGGGGATTGAGTTATGGGAGAAATAGACTGGAAAGCAGTGACAGCTCTCTTGGTAATGCTTGTCGGACTGGCAGGTACAGTTCTGCCGGTAATCCCCGGGATCCCGGTAATTTTCTTAGCCATGTTGGGATATGACTGGACCACCAATTTTCAGGTTTTGGGCCCTTACTTTTTAGTTACGATGTTGATCTTAGTTATCTTAAGCTGGGCTGCGGAATATTTTTCCGGGATCATTGGAGCGCAGAAGTATGGTGCCTCGACCTGGGGAAAAATAGGAGTTTTTATTGGCGGAATAGCCGGGTTTGTGCTCGGGGGTCCGATTGGCATAATCTTGGGTTCTATGGCCGGGGTGCTCATTGCTGAACTTTTGGCTGGCAAGAATTGGTCTCAGGCAATATCCTCCAGCTGGGGCGCTTTTGTCGGTATCTTGGCCGGTTCAGTGGCTCGTTTAGTGATTGCCGCCATTATGATAATTGCCTTCCTGATGCGGACCCTCTAACTAAGCCAATTTAAAGGCTTATTAATTCAAATTGAAGCAAGAAGCTTATAAATTTAAACCGAATAGTTAGTTAGTTTAAAACCAGTATTTAAGTTAAGGTCAGCGTCTGGTGGGGCCGCTGACCTTTTTGCGTGGCGTTAATTTAAATTATGGTTTGGTTGCCTGAATGCAGGGTAGTTTTTTTTGAACTGAAATACTCAAGGTTTAGTTAGTAATTTTTAATTTTGTTTAGATAATAATGTTTCCGCTGCTTACTGAATCCGCCGGAGCAGGCCTATCACTTTGCCCAGGATTGATACTTCTTTGGTCAGAATTGGGTTGAGCCGAGGATTTTCGGGTTGCAGGCGGATATGGTCGGCTTCCTTAAAGAATCGTTTAACCGTAGCCTCATCTTCTAAAAGAGCCACTACGATCTCACCGTTTTGCGCGGTGTTTTGCTGTCGAACTACAATGTAGTCCCCATCAAAGATTCCGGCCCCAATCATGCTGTCGCCCTGCACCCTCAGGATGTAGGAGTTGTCTTCCCGGACAAACTCCAGCGGCAAGGGAAAGACGTCTTCAACATTTTCAACGGCTAGTATCGGTTCTCCAGCGGTAACTTTACCGAGGATCGGCACATTGACCATTTCTTTGCGTAACAGCAGTTCTTCCTGCAGTATTTCAATGGCCCGAGGTTTGGTGGGGTCG
>CAZKWP010000057.1:0-12840 GCA_964556555.1 uncultured Syntrophomonadaceae bacterium | reverse complement strand
GCCAAGTGCAAGCTGTGCGAAGGCCACTGGCGAACACCCGGCTGATTAGGCTGCAGCTCAACTGGCTGCTGCCGGGGCCGATACTTTAAAACCCGATCCGCGATTTCCGCAGCCTTAGCACCGGAAATGCGCACGATTCCCACTCCCGCTTCGCCATAGGCCGTACTGATCGCCGCAATCGTTTCCTTCAATATTTATCACCTTCTGTCTTAAACCCGAATAATTTCCGATCAGGCCTGGTGCTTAGTCAATAGTTACAGTTTCTCATCTAATCAATAAGTTAAGCCTTGTCGGCGTCCAGCGCAAGCTGCATGGCCAAAATTCCATGCTTTTAATTTAATGGAATGGCTGGAATTCTATAATAAAAAGGCCGCCGGGTAAGCTGCTACCCTAACGGCCCTATTTTCGTATTCTAATCGCCTATTTCTTCGGCGATATTACCACTTTCCGAAAGGGTTCATTCCCCTGACTAAAAGTAAACACCGAAGCATCATTCTGTAAAGCAGTGTGGATTACTCTTCTTTCGTGAGGATTCATCGGCTCCAAAACAACATTTCTTTTGGTGCGGCGCACTTTTTCAGACAGCCGTTCCGCTAACCGAACTAAAGTCTCTTCTCTTCTCCGACGATATTCCTCTACATCCAGAATTATTTTTACCCTTTTTTCCACCTGTCGGTTAACTACCAGATTAACCAAGTACTGCAAAGCATCCAAGGTATCCCCTCTGCGTCCGATTAGGATTCCCAGATCCTTCCCTTTAAAACTGACGTAATATTGATCTTCATTTTGGGCAAAATCAAGGTCCGCTTCAATACCCATCGCGGCAAATACTTCGTCTAAAAAAGCGGAGATAACTTTTTCTGGACGTTTATTTTCTTTAACCCGGACTTTTGCGGCTCGGGATCCGATAATGCCAAACAGGCCCTTATTACCTTCTTCCAAGACCTCGATTTCCGCATCTTCTCGATTAATACCTAACTCTGCCAGTGCGATCTCAACTGCTTCTTCAATAGTCTTACCGGTTTTTTCAATTTCTTTTACCTCACCTGGCATTTTTTCTCCGGTCCCCCTTTTTTGTCTTCCTCACGGGCTTGGATTCAGTTTTAGACTCCAACTTAGTATCGTTATTCTTAGTATCGTTATTACCAGCCTCGACTCCATCTTTATCCTTTTTCTGCTTGCGGTTTACGTATATTTGCTGCAGCGCCCCAATCACACTGAAGACCACCCAGTACAGGGCCAGACCCGCCGGAAAGGTGTAGGACAGATAGCCGATAAATAACGGCATAAAGATTAACATATATTTTTGCGTTTGGTCTCCGGTGTTCGCGGTCGATACCTTCTGCTGCCAATAGGTACTGGCTGCCGTTAAAATCGGTAAAATCAGCGACCGATCAGGCTGACTGAGATTTGCAATCCATAAAAATCCGGCATGGGATGGTTCTAAGTATTCCAGTCCCAACAAAGCTTGATAAAACGCAATCAAAATCGGCATCTGTACTAATAAAGGAAAGCAACCGGCCAAAGGATTGACTTTATGTTCTTTATAAAGCTCCATAACCGCTTTTTGGGCTTTCTCGGGCTGTCCTTTGTATCTTTCCTGCAGGTCCTTGACCTTAGGCTGGATCTCCTGCATTGCCTTTACAGAGCCCATTTGCTTAGCGCTCAACGGATAGAGCAGCATTTTTAATAAAACCGTGATCATGATGATCGCTAAGCCGTAGTTTCCGATCCCCAATTGTACAGTATAAGAGTAGAATAACTGGATAATTGAGGAAAACCCTTGCACAAAACTATGCCACAACCGTTCTCCCTGCTAACAATATTCCTTCAATTAAGGATTTTAGCAGGATCCACCTCCTTTGGACTTGCTCCAAGTCAGCTTATCCGGTACTGGATCAAAACCATATGCTCCCCAGGGGTTACACCTTACTATTCGTCTGATACTTAATCCCAAACCAAAAATTAGACCATGTTTTTCAATGGCTTCTATCGCATATGTAGAACAACTCGGAATAAATCTGCAGTTAGGTGCGGTCCAAGATGAGATTAAAAACCGATAGAGCTTAATTAGATTAACTAGCGTCCTCTTTGGTATTTTGGATAACTGTGCCTTTCCGATTGGCGATTTGATCCCCCTCCCTGATAAATTTTGCCCTGCGGCAAATCTTTTCCACATCTTTTAGCAGTTCCCAATAATTAATCTTCTGGATTCCTCTTCTGGCGACAATCACCAAATCTAACTTTCCAACCAAAAATGGATCCAGTACCTGGCAAATCTCCCTGATTTGGCGGCGAATCCGATTCCTGACCACGGCGCCGCCAATTTTTTTGGATACGACTATGCCCCAGCGGCTCTGTTTACTTTCTCCGGCTAAATAATGAATGGTAATCCATTTGCTGCTTATCCAGCGGGCCCGGCTGAAAATTCTTTTATATTCACTATTTTTACGGATTTTTCGTTCTTTATCCATTATAAATGCTAACTTCCTCAGCCGCTAAATTGCCTTAAGAAAACAAAAGGCCACGAACCGCGGCCTTAGGCAGATAATTTTTTTCTTTCTTTTCTACGTCTGCGGGCCAATACATTTCTGCCGCCTGGGGTGCTCATTCTCGACAAAAACCCGTGCACTCTTTTATGCTTACGCCGTTTTGGCTGATAAGTCCGTTTCAAGTGGTCTCCACCTCCTCAAAAAATCAACTTCCTGCTATTTTCCAAAGCTAATTATATCTGAGCCTAATCCCGCTTGTCAACAAAAGATAACGCTATTGTTGGTTGTTGATTCTTATTTTGGGGATAAATTATTATCAATAAATATCCACTGCTGCCATCCTGTTGATAAACCACCCGAATTCTGCTATGATAATATCGATTTCATTAAAGCTATAATTTAATCTGCAACATAATTATACACATCTTGTGGATATTATGTGTATAACTTATATAATTATCAGATTTTTATTCACAATTCATAAGCAGCCATAGGCTATTTTTTTTATCTGTAATCCACGTTCTTTCCACTGAATTTCCACAGTAAAGCGTTACCTTTCCCCATTATTTTTTGTCATTATTTGGAGGTAAGAGACTATGACCAGTCGATATCTATCTCAACTTTGGGAACAAACCATCATCTTGGTTCAAGAGGAATCTTCTCAACCCATCCTGAATAGCTGGTTTAAATCAATCTATCCGATAAATTTTCAGGACGATGTGCTTACCTTAAGTGTACCCAACACCTTCGCCAAAGACTGGATTGAAGATAGATATCTCCCGATTTTTTTAGAAAAAATAGAATTTTTACTCGGCCGAAAAATCCAACTCCGTCTGACCATCTCCAGCACAGAAAGCAATGACTGGACCCCCCATAAAAACGGAGAACTGCCGATTACCACCTTAAACCCGAAAAATGTTTTTGATACTTTTGTGGTAGGAAACAGCAACCGTTTCGCGCATGCTGCCGCCTTAGCGGTAGCGGAAGTGCCGGCTAAAGCCTACAATCCTTTATTCATCTATGGCGGCGTTGGTTTGGGTAAAACCCATCTGATGCACGCGATCGGGCACCAAATCTTAGCCCGTTTCGGCTCCCTGAAAGTGGTCTATGTATCTTCCGAAACTTTTACCAACGACTTAATCAACGCGATCAAAGATGATAAAACTCCGGAATTCCGGGCCAAGTATCGGACCGCCGATGTCCTTTTAATTGACGATATTCAGTTTCTGAAGAATAAAGAAAGTACCCAGGAAGAATTTTTTCATACATTTAATACCTTGCATCAAGCAGATAAACAATTAGTTATTTCCAGTGACCGTCCCCCGAAAGATATTCCGACCCTGGAAGACCGATTGCGTTCTCGCTTCGAATGGGGCCTGATTACTGATATTCAGCCGCCGGACTTAGAAACCAGGATTGCTATTTTACGGAAGAAGGCCCAGATGGATGCTTTAGAAATCCCGCACGAAGTGAACTTGTACATGGCTACCCAGATTCAGGCCAATATCCGGGAACTGGAAGGGGCATTAACCCGGGTAGTTGCCTATTCTAACTTTCATAATTTGTCTATCACGGTTGACTTAGCGGCGCAATGCTTGAAGGAAATTTTATCGCCCATCAAACCAAAGAAAATTAATATTCCGTTAATTATGGAAATGGTGGCCAACTACTTTGGCATTCGCATTGATGACCTGACATCAAAGAAACGTACCCGCGAATTATCCTACCCCCGCCATATTGCCATGTATTTATGCCGCGAATTAACCGACCTGTCTCTGCCGAAGGTCGGCGAGGCCTTTGGCGGAAGGGACCATACTACGGTTATCCACGGATGTGAAAAAATTTCGGCGGATTTAAAGAATGATCAAACCTTAAATTCAATCTTAACCGAACTTACCAACAGAATCCGTTCCGCTTAAACTAATTTGCCGTAGGTTGTCCACAACCCGACTAAGACAATTTTTCCTTTTCGCGACAGGCAAAACATGCCTTTTCAACATTTCAACAGGCCCTACTACTACGGCGCCCTGAAAATTAACCAAAACTAAAAGAACCAAAAAGACAAATTGGTTTTATCGTTTTATATTTATTCCGGATATGCTTAAAGTATGCTCAAAGTTTTCTCAGCATCTTAACAAGGAGGTTAAGCCCTAGCGGGCGAATCTATGAAAATAATTTGTCAAAAAGAGAACCTGGTGCAGGGAGCCCTGACCGCCCAACGGTGTATTTCCTCCCGTGCCCCGTTACCCGTACTTAACGGGATTTTACTGATTGCTCAGGATAATTGCCTGACCTTCCAGGCCACGGATTTAGATCTGGCTATTGAATGCAGCTTGCCCGCCGAGGTAATTACTCCCGGTACCGTGGTCGTACCGGCCCGACATTTTTCAGATATTGTCCGGCGTTTGCCTAATCAAGGCATCACCTTAGAATTCAATCCCGAATCCCGTTTATTAACCTTAACCTACGACTCAGCAGAGTTTAGCCTGAATACTTATAACCCGGATGAATTTCCTAATCTGCCGGCCAAACCGGCTGCTTATCATTTGGAAATACCGCAGCAATTACTGAAAAAAGTAATCTCCCAAGTTGCTTTTGCGGCATCGACTGATCCGATCCGGCCTATTTTTACCGGAGTTTTAATGGAGATTGACAAGGAACAGCTCCTATTTGTGGCAACCGACACGCATCGTTTAGCGAGACGAGTAGTCAGCGGCTTAAAGCCCGTAGAGTTGAATCAACATTTTCAAACAATTATCCCGGCCCGGGCTTTAACTGAATTAAACCGACTGCTGATTGATGAAGATACACCGCTGAAAATCACGGTTAACGATAATCACTTGGCTTTTTATACGGATGAATTCTATTTTTATACGAAACCGATTCAAGGCGTTTACCCTGACCATCGGAAGGTACTCCCGACTAATTTTCAAAATGAAATAGGCATGGAGATTGATAACCTGCTGCCCTCCATAGAACGGGCGGTTTTACTGGTGTCTGCCAAAGACGGCACGAGTATTATTCATTTAACGATTAATCCCGCAGCTTTAACGATTGATTCTGCTTCCGCGGATTTAGGCTCGGTTCACGAAGAAATCCCGATTAACAATAAGGGGGAGTCCCTAAATATTTCTTTTAACACTAAATACTTACTCGACAGCTTGAAAAATATGCCCAGCAAACAAATAAACCTTAAATTCAGCGGGCAGCTAAGTCCCTGTATTATCACGCCCGTCAGTGAAGAAGATTATTTATACCTGTTGCTACCGGTCAGAAGTTGATTCTCCCTGCCAATAGAATAACCACTTAAGTTTATTTACAGACCAATCATGTAAAAAAATCTTTTTTTAAGGTATACTAATAAAAGCAGTAAAATATCCCAATCCTAAATCATATCGGTTAAAAATGTTCAGTTTCGGCAATTAGGAGGATCAGCCTTTGACCCTTAAGAATCTGCGGCTGGTTAATTTTCGCAATTATACAGATTCGAAAATTGAATTCTCTCCGAATCTTAATATTCTGTGGGGGGATAATGCGCAGGGAAAAAGCAACCTCTTAGAAGCAATTTACTACTTAGGTCACGGACGATCTTATCGTTTAGTACCCGACGATCAGGTGCTGCAATGGGATCGTCATTCCTTTGTTATTCAAGCCGCTTTTTATCAGGACGAGCGGCAGGCAGGCTTAGAAATTATTTATTCGGCGGAAACGAGAAAAAAAAACATTAATTATAACGGTACAGCCTTAACCCGATTAGATAAGCTGGGTCGGATTTTTCCGGTGGTCTTGTTTTCACCTGATGACCTGACTCTGGTAAAGGGGGCGCCAAACTATCGCCGCCATTATCTTGATTCCTTGTTAAGCCGAATTTACCTGGATTATGCGGAGGCGAATTACCGCTACCACCGGCTTTTAAGCCAGCGCAACCACTTGCTGAAACAGCCGGACAACCTGAGTAACCGCAGCCTGCTGGAAACGATGGACCAGGAGTTGAGCAAGCCGGGAGCCTTGATTTTAGCCTATCGTTTATGTTTTTTGCCATCTCTGGGGCGCTGCTTGCGAAAATATTTTGGGCAATTAGCCCAGGCCGAAGCGGAACTAGGTATGCTGTACGCCTCTTCGTTCACTGCTGCACCAAATGCCTTATCGGCCCTAAATGCAGCTGAAGACCCGAAACAAGCCGTTCCCGTAATATTAGATACCTTAGGCCAGAATTTTCTTAAAACGCTGTATAACCTAAGAACCGTTGACCGGCGTAAAGGAATTACGACGATTGGCCCGCAGCGGGATGATTTAGTCTTTCGCCTTGAGGGTAAGAATCTGCGTCAATTCGGTTCCCAGGGCCAGCAGCGCAGTATGGTGCTCGCCCTTCGTTTAAGTGAATTAGAACTGATGAATCAGTTTTTAAGGCAGCGACCAGTCCTGCTCCTCGATGATGTGTTTTCCGAATTAGACGCTAAACGATGTGCGGCGCTCTTAAACCTGTTTAACCTGGAAAGTCAGGTTTTTATAACCACTGCCAGCAAAGAACATCTGCCAGCCTCCGTAGCGGCGAAGGCGGTATTTTATCAGGTTCGCGCCGGGTTTATTAGCTGAGGATGCTGGAAATAATAGGCATAAGGAGGGATTTCATTTGTTGCATCTAGGCGGAAATACCATGGTGCCAACCAAGGATTTGGTCGCTATTTTAAGTCTGGATACCGCTAAACCGGGCACAGCGACACGCGAATTTTTACAGGTGGTACACGATGAAGGATTTGTCCAGCGCATTGCCGAAACTGGCAAGGAGAAGTCTTTTGTAATTACCCGGGAACGAATCTATCTGTCCCCGATTTCCGCGGTGACGCTGGCCAAAAGAGCAAGTGAATTTAGTTATGCCCTCTCCGTCGCAGAGGTGTAGTTGCTCCCATTTAACCAAAAGATTCGGCGGTTTCTTTAAACCAAGTTTTACATATGTATAATAATTCTTACTATTCTTCTAAGTTATAATAGTAAGGTCGTTCGCTCCAGAGAAAGGGGGAAGGCCTAATTTATGTCAAAGGCCAACACAGCGAATTCTAATATAGAATACGGCGCTGATCAGATACAAGTCCTCGAAGGGTTAGAGGCGGTCCGTAAAAGACCGGGGATGTATATTGGATCGACCGGACCTCGGGGACTGCACCATCTGGTTTATGAAATTGTCGACAATAGTATCGATGAAGCTTTAGCCGGCTATTGCGACAAGATCAAGGTCACGATTCATCCGGATAACAGTGTCAGCGTAGAGGACAACGGCCGGGGCATTCCGGTCGAGATCCATACCCAAACCGGGAAGCCAGCCGTAGAAGTGGCGCTAACCATCCTGCATGCCGGGGGAAAGTTTGGCGGCCGCGGATATAAGGTCTCCGGCGGATTGCATGGAGTCGGCATGTCTGTTGTCAATGCCTTATCGGAGTGGCTGGAGGTCTGGGTTAAAAGAGATGGGAAGCTGTATCACCAAATCTATGAACGGGGCAACCCCATTATTCCGGTAGAAGAAATTGGCGTCTCGGAAGCCAGCGGAACGATTATTACTTTTAAACCCGACTATGAAATATTCGAAGAATTGGAGATCAGCGCGGATACAATTATCCTGCGGCTGCGCGAACTCGCCTTTTTAAACGGCGGTTTAACCATTAGTTTAATCGATGAACGGAACGGGGAAGATCACGTCTTCCACAATGAAGGCGGCATAGCCGATTTTGTCCGTTTTCTTAATAAAAATAAGGACACCCTGCATAGCAGTCCCATTTATTTCAAGTGTGAAAAAGACCAGGTAATCATCGAAGTTGCTTTACAATACAACGACAGCTATATCGAAAATATTTATTCTTTTGCCAATAATATCCGTACCCAGGAAGGCGGAACTCATGAAATCGGGTTCCGCACCGCACTAACCCGGATTATGAATGACTATGCCCGGAAAAATAATTTACTCAAAGAAAACGAAAATAATCTCTTGGGTGAGGATATCCGCGAAGGCTTAAGCGCGATAATCAGCGTAAAAGTACCAGACCCGCAATTTGAAGGGCAGACCAAGACCAAGTTAGGCAATACCGAGATTCGGGGAATCGTGGACTCGGCTTTTACCGCGGAATTTGGGATCTATCTGGAAGAAAACCCGGCCGTGGCCAAGAAACTGGTAGAGAAGTCCATCAATGCGGCCCGGGCCCGGGATGCAGCTCGGAAAGCCAAAGAGTTGGTGCGTCGGAAGAACGCTTTAGAAAACTCTACCTTACCCGGGAAACTAGCGGATTGTTCCTCCAAAGACCCGGCCGAGGGCGAACTCTTTATCGTGGAAGGAGATTCCGCGGGCGGTTCAGCCAAACAAGGCCGAGACCGGCGTTTTCAAGCGATTCTGCCTTTAAGGGGAAAAATTCTCAACGTAGAGAAAGCGCGGCTGGACCGAATTTTAAACAATGAAGAAATCCGGGCTTTGATCACGGCCATGGGAACCGGCATTTCTGAAGATTTTGAACTGACTAAAGCCCGATACCATAAACTGGTGATTATGACTGATGCGGATGTTGACGGCGCGCATATTCGGACTCTGTTGCTGACATTCTTCTATCGGTATATGCGGGATTTAATTGATCAGGGTTACGTGTATATTGCCCAACCGCCTTTATACCGGCTGAAAAAGGGGAAAGACCAGTACTACCTATATTCGGACCAGGAATTGGATCAGCAGTTAAAAAAGATAGGCCGTCATAACTATTCTATTCAACGCTATAAAGGTTTAGGGGAAATGAACCCGGAACAGCTTTGGGATACGACCATGGATCCTAATACCCGGACTTTTTTACAGGTAACGATTGAGGATGCCATGGAAGCAGATGATATTTTTACGACCCTTATGGGCGATAAAGTAGAACCCCGTAAACAATTTATCCTTACGCACGCCCGCGAAGTGCAAAACCTAGATTTTTAGTAAAAGTGAAGCAATGAAGCAGGGGGACGGTTCTCTTGCTTCACCCTGGGATTTCATACGGTCTGGCAGAAGCAAGAGAACCGTCCCCCTGCTTCTCCTAAGTATGATTGATTAACAATAAAGGCAAGGTGGGGCTCAATGGAAGCAAGTGAATCCAAGATTATCCCGATTGACATTTATAAGGAGATGCACCGTTCTTTTTTAGATTACTCCATGAGTGTTATCGTCAGCCGGGCCTTGCCCGACGTGCGGGATGGTCTAAAACCAGTCCATCGGCGAATCCTTTATGCCCTGCATGAACTTGGCATGACCCCGGACAAACCGTATCGCAAATCCGCCAACTTGGTGGGGGAAGTTCTCGGTAAATATCATCCCCACGGCGACTCGGCGGTTTATGACGCAATGGTCCGGTTGGCGCAGGATTTTTCAACCCGCTATCTCCTGGTCGACGGCCACGGCAACTTCGGCTCGATTGATGGAGATTCCGCGGCAGCCATGCGGTATACCGAGGTCCGGATGGCCCGGATTACCCTGGAGATGCTGGCTGATCTGGATAAAGAGACCGTAGACTTTCGGCCCAACTACGATGAATCCCGGGAAGAACCGTCTGTCTTACCTTCCCGTTTCCCCAATTTATTGGTGAACGGTTCCTCGGGGATCGCCGTGGGAATGGCCACCAATATCCCGCCCCATAACCTTAGCGAAGTAGCGGATGCTTTAGTCTACCTGATTGATAATCCAGCCGCGGAGACTGAAGATTTAATGCAGATGATTAAAGGCCCGGATTTTCCGACCGGGGGCATCATTATGGGCATCGACGGGATCATTTCAGCCTATACCAAAGGCCGGGGCTCAATCCGGGTTAGGGCGAGGACCACTTTTGAACCGTTGTCTAGTGGTAAGACTGCTATAATTGTTACGGAACTGCCCTACCAAGTAAACAAGGCCCGCTTAATCGAAAAAATCGCGGACCTGGTAAGAGAAAAGAGGATCGAGGGGATTACCGATTTAAGGGATGAATCCGACCGCAGCGGCATGCGGATCGTCATTGAACTGCGTCGGGATGTAAATCCGCGGATCGTTTTAAATCACCTGTTTAAACATACCCAGATGGAAGACACTTTTGGGGTAATTATGCTCGCCTTGGTAAACGGCGAACCCCGAGTGCTCAATTTAGGCGAAGTCCTGCATTACTACCTGGAACACCGCAAAGAAGTAATTACCCGCAAGACCCGTTTTGAATTACGGAAAGCCGAAGAAAGATTACATATCGTCGAAGGTCTGCGCATTGCCCTTCAGCATTTAGACGAAGTAATCAAGACGATCCGGCAATCTCGTTCTACCGATCTCGCCCGCAAGTCCCTAATGGAGAAGTTTGGTTTAACCGAGATTCAGGCGTCAGCTATTTTGGAAATGCGCTTTAGGCAGCTGACTGGCCTGGAAAGAGAAAAGTTAGAAGAAGAATATGCGCAGCTGGTCAAGCGCATCGAAGAACTTAGAGGTATTTTAGCCGATATTAATAAAGTTCTGGGGATTATCCGCAAGGAAATGCTGGAACTGAAAAAACAGTTTGCTGATGAGCGGCGAACCCAAGTAAACATGGATGACGCCAAAATTGATATTGAAGATTTGATTCCGGATGAGGAAGTTGTAATTACCATCACCCACCAAGGTTACATAAAACGTCTGCCGCTGTCTACCTATCACAGTCAGCGGAGGGGCGGCAAAGGCGTTACCGGTTTAACCACTAAAAATGAAGATTTTGTGGAACATATCTTCATCACTACTACCCATCAGCATTTATTATTCTTTACCAACTTAGGCCAGGTTTATCGACTGAAAGTTTATGAGATTCCGGAGGGCGGACGCCAGGCCAAAGGGACTTCGGCCATCAACCTGTTAAACCTCTCCAATAAGGAATACATTAGTGCGGTAATTCCGGTTAAAGATTTTTCTGAGGAATTTAATCTGGTAATGGGAACGCAGAAGGGAATAATCAAAAAAACCAAGCTGAGTCACTACCGTTTTACGCGGCAGGATGGAATAATCGCGATTCAACTGGATGAGGGCGATGAGCTGATCGGAGTAAAGTTAACCAATGGTCAAGAAGAGATTATGCTGTCTACCCGGGGTGGTATGTCGATCCGGTTTAATGAAAATGGGGTCAGAAGCATTGGCCGGGTAGCCAGAGGGGTAAAAGGAATTAGTCTTAGACCGGATGATCTGGTGGTCAGTATGGATACGATTCGGGATGACGCCCAGGTGCTGGCGGTTACGGAAAATGGGTTTGGCAAAAGGACTCCCGCCGGGCAGTATCGGCCCCAAGGCAGAGGCGGGTTCGGGATTAAGGCCATTAATCTGACACCCCGCAATGGATCCCTGGTTGCCATTAAACTGGTGCACCCGGAAGATGAACTGATGATCATCAGCTATGAGGGCATCGTAATCCGCATTCAGGTAGACCAGATTTCCGCCCAGAGCCGGAGTGCCCAGGGGGTTACCCTAATGAAATTGAATCCCGGGGATAAGGTGGTAGCCGTAGCCAAAGTCGTAGTTCGGGATGAAGACCCAGCGGAAAAATAAGCATCGTGATCAAGGTGTCAGAAGCAGATGGATTGAAGCTGACAGCAGCCTGAAACGGCTGCTGTCGGTTTGCTTTTAGGGCCGCGACAATAAATAAATCGTTCAGTTTTTCTTAAAATGCCTTGACATTTAGTAAATGCCTGTGTTAAGATATCAAACGTCGCGAGTCGCGATAAACAGACCCATAGAGGGAATAATGAAAGCTCGATTCTAAATTGGCAAAAAACTAGCTTGACGACGGAACAATAGTATGCTAATATAAAGTTCCGCTGAAGAGGCAAAAGCCAAAGCGGATCAAGCATTGAAAACTCTGATCTTTGAAAATTAAACAGTTGTGCGAAGCCTGAAATAAACAAAGTCAAGGACCTCGTAATTCGAGTTTCAAGACAAAAAAGTCAGCAAGTAAATAAGAGCAATTAAGCTCTTCGATATTTAAACGGAGAGTTTGATCCTGGCTCAGGACGAACGCTGGCGGCGTGCTTAACACATGCAAGTCGAACGGAGAATAGAAGGAAGCTTGCGAATTTTATTCTTAGTGGCGGACGGGTGAGTAACGCGTGGGTAACCAACCCATAACACTGGAACAACCCTGGGAAACTGGGGCTAATGCCGGATACGTTCTTCTTGGGGCATCCTAAGGAGAAGAAAGGTGGCCTCTGAATATGCTGCCGATTATGGACGGACCCGCGTCTGATTAGCTAGTTGGTAGGGTAACGGCCTACCAAGGCGACGATCAGTAGCCGGCCTGAGAGGGTGGTCGGCCACACTGGGACTGAGACACGGCCCAGACTCCTACGGGAGGCAGCAGTGGGG
>CAZKWP010000056.1:5468-12869 GCA_964556555.1 uncultured Syntrophomonadaceae bacterium | reverse complement strand
GTAGCGGTTTTGGGCGCAGGCAATGTGGCCATGGATTCGGCCCGAACTGCCCTGCGTCTGGGCGCTGAAGAGGTCTCGATTGTATACCGGCGTTCCGAGGCGGAGATGCCGGCCCGGCATGAAGAGATCGAACACGCCAAAGAGGAAGGCGTAAAACTGCGGCTCCTGACCAATCCGGTGGAAATTAAGGGAGACTCGGAGGGGTGGGTAAAAGAATTAATCTGTTTGCGCTATGAACTGGGCGAGCCGGATGGGTCCGGGCGTCGTTCTCCAATCGCGATCCCCGGTTCCGAGCACAGCCTGGAAGTAGATACAGTGGTCGTGGCCATCGGACAAGGGCCTAATCCCTTAGTTCCCTCTACTACCGAGGGCTTAGCGGTTAATAAGTGGGGAAATATCACAGCGGATGAAAAAGGCCAGACCTCTAAACCAGGGGTTTTTGCCGGCGGGGATATCGTCACCGGCGCGGCAACTGTAATTTTAGCCATGGGTGCGGGGAAACAGGCGGCCGCCGCTATTGATCAATACCTTTCGGAAAACAGTTAAAACTAATAAAGAATACCAGTATACAATAATACAATATATTTGTTTGTTATACAGTATTATTCCTTGAAGCGTATTTACAGCCGATTATCAGTGCTTATAATGATATTGACTATAGATTTACGCGCCAAGGAGGGGTAGAAGTGAACGTAAATTCACATCAAATCATTACTGAATTAATGGATCGGGTAATCAAAAGAAATCCCGGTGAACCAGAATTTCATCAGGCTGTTTGGGAAGTGTTGGAATCTTTGGAGCCGGTGATTGAAAGAAATCCGGAGTACGTTGAAGCGGGTATTTTAGAACGGATTGTTGAACCGGAACGCCAAGTCATCTTCCGGGTACCGTGGGTGGATGACCAGGGAAAAGTCCAGGTAAACCGGGGTTTTAGGATTCAATTTAACAGCGCCATTGGTCCTTACAAGGGTGGCATCCGGCTGCATCCCTCGGTTTATATCGGAATTATTAAGTTTTTAGGCTTTGAACAGATTTTTAAGAATTCCCTGACTGGTTTGCCCATAGGCGGCGCCAAGGGCGGCAGTGACTTTGATCCCAAAGGCAAGTCCGACGGGGAAGTAATGCGTTTCTGTCAGAGCTTCATGACCGAGCTTTATCGGTATATCGGCGCGGATATTGATGTTCCGGCCGGGGATATCGGGGTAGGCGGCCGCGAGATCGGCTTTATGTACGGGCAGTATAAAAAGATTACCGGCCTCTACGAAGGAGTACTCACCGGCAAAGGCCTGACTTACGGAGGCAGTCTGGCGCGTACTGAGGCAACGGGTTATGGGATGGTTTACTTTACGGAAGAAATGCTGAAAGCAAAGGGGCAGTCTTTTGCCGGCAAGACCGTGGTTATTTCCGGCTCGGGCAATGTCGCGATCTACGGTGTAGAGAAAGTGCATCAACTGGGCGGCAAAGTCGTAGCGCTGAGCGATTCCAACGGATATATTTACGATGCCGACGGAATCAAACTGGATACCGTGAAGCGGATCAAGGAAGTGGAAAGAAAGAGAATCAGTGAATACGTCAAAGCCCATCCCAGCGCGGAGTATCACGAGGGCGCAGCTGGAATCTGGAACATTAAATGTGATGTTGCGCTCCCGAGCGCTACCCAGAATGAGATTGACGAAGCCTCGGCCAAGACGTTAGTGGCTAATGGGGTTATCGCGGTTGCTGAAGGCGCCAACATGCCATCCACGCCTGAAGCCGTCAAGGTGTTCCTGGATAACAAAGTCCTCTTCGGACCAGCCAAGGCCGCCAATGCCGGGGGTGTAGCGACTTCCGCCTTAGAAATGTCGCAAAACAGTATGCGCTACTCCTGGACTTTTGAAGAAGTCGATGCCAAACTGAAAAACATTATGATCAATATTTATCAGAATGCCAGCGAGTGCGCCAGGGAATACGGTTTCGAAGGCAACCTGGTGGTCGGCGCCAATATTGCGGGATTTTTAAAGGTCGCCAACGCCATGCTGGCTCAGGGTGTGGTTTAATCCCTGGGTTTATGGGTGGAGCATTCGAATGGTTCGTTACTGAAAAACAGGATCAACAACGAATTGGAATAGGTTAGCTGTCCTAAAGGGCGCAAACAAAGCAGGCGTACTATAACGAGTAGTGCGCTTGCTTTCGTTTTATAAAAAAGCAGATGCCTTTTGAAAGCTTTATAGCAAATAGATGGGGGGGATATGATATTTAATTATGGTGGTTTACGCTTCTGAATTAGCTTAAAATAAGAAGAATAATCTAATCCAGAGCCTGAAACGGCTATTTCGAGATTCAAATTTTTGTCTGGTTATAACCGGCAATCTTGAAGAAGTCTTTTGACTATAACTAATCGTTATGTTTTTTATTTCTTATCAATGGCGGTTGTCTTCTAAAAAAGCGTATAATTAAGGTGTAATTATTTAAACGTGGATTGGTGACACTGTGAGAAAATTAACTTGTGCGGAGGGAGCGCCTTGATCTACTTAGATAACGCCGCAACCACCTGGCCAAAACCAGAAAATGTTTATCAAGCCGCAGACCAGTGTCTGCGTCAATACGGGGCCAATCCGGGTCGCGGCGGGCACCGTTTGTCGTTGCAGGCAGGACGAGTCATCCTGGAAACCCGGGAGTTGCTGGCGAATCTTTTTAATATAGCGGATTCCTCGAGAATAGTTTTTACCGGTAACGTTACGGAAGCGTTAAATTTGGGGATAAAGGGCCTGCTAAAACCGGGAGATCATCTGGTAATCTCTGCGATGGAACACAACGCGGTAGCCAGGCCAGCCTTTCGCTTGCAGGGTTTAGGGGTGGAGCATACGGTGGTGCCCTGTTCACCGGAAGGGCGCTTGGCGGGCCGGGATTTGGAAAAAAGTCTGCGGCCGCAGACCCGGTTGATTTGCCTCAACCATGCCTCCAATGTTATCGGTACAATCCAGCCGCTGGAGGAGATTGGGGAACTGGCGGCCAGAAAAGGCATTCCGCTGCTGGTAGATTGCGCGCAGACCGCCGGCGTAGTTCCGATCGATGTGCAAAAAAGTAAAATTGATTTATTAGCTTTTACTGGGCATAAAGGACTTTACGGCCCTCCCGGGACCGGCGGCCTGTATATAAGTAAACATCTCAAATTACAAACCCTCATTGAAGGGGGCACCGGCAGCAAGTCGGAATTGTTGGAGCAGCCACAAGAGCTGCCCGAACGCTTTGAGAGCGGGACCCCCAATACCTCGGGTCTGGCCGGCCTTGGTGCCGGAGTTCAATTTATCTTAAACACCAGTATGGAAAAAATTCGGCGGCACGAACAAGATCTCACCGATCAGCTGCTCAAGGGGCTGCGTCGGATCGAAGGGGTTACGCTGTACGGTCCAGGAAACCCCGCGGAACAGACAGCCGTGGTCTCTTTCAATCTAAGCGGCCGGGAATCTGTAGAAGTAAGCTATCTTTTGGACCAAGTCTTTGACATTGCCGCTCGCGGCGGACTGCACTGCGCTCCTTTGGCGCACCGCACCATGGGAACCATAAAAACAGGAACGATCCGCTTAAGTATGGGTTATTTTAATACGGCCGAAGAGATCGACGAGGTGCTTAGGGCTTTGCGCGCTATCGCTCTGGATAAGCCGTTGGCCACCCGATTGGCCTAGCCCCAGTCGTAGTTATTTTAAAAATAATTGATGTTATTAATTTAGTTAAACCAGGGGGGCCTTATGGTTAGTTGTGACCAAGCTTATACGGTTTTTACCTTTGTATCTACCCATCACGCCTTAAAAGCAGAACGGGTGTTAAAACAGGAAAAAATTAAACCACTGATTATCCCGGTACCACGTCAGGTGTCTTCGCTTTGTGGTCTGGCGATTCGCGTGGATAAAGACCTGCGGAGAGCGGCAGAGGATGTTTTGCGGGCAAAAGAGGTAGGCATCGACGAGATCATTGATTTTAATTAAACCGGCTCACGCTCGTTTATGATTTGAGATTTGAGCATTGATTTTCGGGAAGCAGCAGACCCCTTCAGGTTGGCCGTTGCTTCCCGCCTCGCGTTGGACCGATAATAGACTTTTAGGAATATTTATGCTACTATTTCCGAGAAGAGAGGAGGGCTATAAATGTTTGAACTGCAGTCCGTCAGCCTTACCCTGAGTGATGATAACGGAAACAGCAAACAGGTTTTAAATAATATTAACCTGACCTTGGAAGACGGCAAATTTTACGCCGTAACCGGGCCGAATGGCGGGGGAAAAACCTCTCTGGCTAAAATCATGATGGGGATTTATCAGCCTACGTCAGGCCGGATTTTTTATAAAGGGGAAGACATTACGGAGTTAAGCATTACCGAACGTTCCCGCATGGGGATTGTTTACGCTTTTCAGCATCCGCCCCGTTTTAAGGGGATCGGGGTAAGAGACCTGTTAAAGATTGCTTCTAAAGATACCTTAAGTGAGAAAGACTATCACTGTATCATGCACGATGTTGGTTTGTGCCCTGAAGACTACTTGCCCCGGGAGGTCAATACCAGCCTTTCCGGCGGGGAAGTGAAACGGATTGAGATCGCGACTCTCCTGGCTCGTCCGGGGGAAATGCTCATCTTTGACGAACCGGAAGCCGGGGTGGATCTTTGGACCCTGCAGCAGTTGGTGTCGATAATCATCGACCACCATCACCGCCGCAACCGGACGACCCTGGCCATTACCCATAACGAACGCTTCCTGAAAGCGGCGGACGAGGTGCTGGTGGTGGCTGAAGGGGAAATTACGGCCCGGGGAACGCGGGAAAAAGTCTGGCCCTTGATTAAGGACGATATAACTTGTCAATGGCGACAGAAGTGCGGAGGCGTGATCAATGACCTTAACTGTTATCGATAAAAACCTGCTGCAGACGGTGGCGGATATTGAGGAAATACCAAGCGGTGCCTACAATATCCGGAAAGATGGCCAAGGGGTGTCTCGGCATTCCACGGCGAACATTGAGATTCGTCCGAAAACCGAACCAGGCAAGTCGGGCATTGATATCCTGGTGAAACCGGGAACCAAAAATGAAACTGTGCATATCCCGGTCATCATGACCAGTTCCGGCATGCACGATCTGGTTTACAACACTTTTGACATTGGCGAAAATGCCGATGTTTTGATCATCGCCGGGTGCGGGATTCATAACACGGGCTGCGAGACTACCCAGCACGAAGGGA
The DNA here is from genome assembly GCA_964556555.1 of uncultured Syntrophomonadaceae bacterium. Lineage (GTDB taxonomy): Bacteria > Bacillota > Ch66 > Ch66 > Ch109 > CAYXHK01. Next base: position 7,666 of record CAZKWP010000056.1, on the reverse strand, counting down.
TCCACGACATAATCGTCCGCCGGGGTGCCCGGATGCGTTACGTGGAGAAACACTATGGGGAGGGCGCCGGCACCGGGCAGCGGATTTTGAATCCGCAGACCATCATCACGGTTGAAGAGGGCGGTTATGCGGAACTGGAACTGATTCAAATCAGAGGGGTGGATAACACCAACCGGGTTACCCGGGCGGAAGTGGGCGAGCGAGCAAGCCTGCGCATGGTCGAGAAGGTGCTTACCCACGGCCAGCAGAACGCTGATTCCAACATGGAAATCGTTCTGACTGGGGAAAAAAGCAGCACCCAAATCATTGCCCGTTCCGTAGCCCAGGAACAGTCCAAGCAGTCGTTAATCGCGACCATCATCGGCAAGAAAGCTTGCCGCGGCCACCTGGAATGCGATTCCATTATCATGGATCAAGCGCGGATCGCCGCTTCCCCAGCTTTAAAGGCGGAGCACACGGAAGCGGAGCTGACCCACGAAGCTGCGATCGGCAAAATCGCCGGGGATCAACTGATTAAACTGATGTCGCTGGGCTTAAGCGAACCGGAAGCGGTTGACACGATCTTAAATGGTTTCTTGAGCTAGAAAACAAGCGCCGGTTTTAAGCCTTAAACGAGGGAAGGAGCCACCTTCTCTCTTAATTTTTAGTTCAGTTTAGTTTGCTTAGGTTTCTAGTAAAATTTTTCGTTGATTTTGGCGTTAAATATTAGTTTAGGGTTGGGGGTGAGGTCGCTGAACCTGAATCTAAATCTCTTAAAAACTTTGGTTAAGGTGGCGGAAAAACAAAGTCTGTCGAGTGCCGCCAGGGAGCTTTTCTTGACGCAGCCCGCGGTGAGCAAACAAATCCAGACCCTGGAGGAATTTTACGGGGTAGAGCTGCTTAACCGCTCTGGCCGGCGGATTCGGCTGACCGAGGCGGGCGAGATTTTATATCGGCATTCTTTAGACATTATCCGGATTATGGAAGGGATTAACGATTCTTTAAACCGGGCGTCCGATGGAGTACGGGGCCGTTTGCTGATTGGAGCCAGTACCGTACCCGGGCATTATATCCTGCCTTCTTATATTGGCCGCTTTAAAAAATACTACCCCGACGTAAAGATAACCCTGGAGATCGGGGATTCCGCGGCCATGGTTGACAAATTGCTCGGGCAAAAATTGGATATCGCAGTCGTTGGTTCACCCGTAAAAAATCGCAAACTGATCAGCCAGCTCTTTGTTAAAGACCAATTAAAGCTGATCGTCCCCCCAAAGCACCACTTTGCTTCCCGAAAAACAGTGCCGGTGGCGGAAATCCTGGAGGAGAACTTAATCTGGCGCGTTCGCGGTTCGGGAACGCGGGCGGTCTTAGAAGACCGGTTAGCGGAATTTGGCGTTAATCTGGAAAAGTTGAACATTGTTTTGGAACTGGGCAGCACGGAGGCCGTAATTACCGCGGTTGAAGAAGGTTTGGGCATAGCTCTCGTTTCGAACTGGTCCATAAAAAAGAGCGAGGATTTAGGGAGAATTTGCAGTTTAGATTTAGAAGACCTTGATTTGCACCGCAATCTTTACGTGGTGTATCCAAGGCAGAAGATCTACAGTCGGGCGGTGCAGGTTTTCCTGGAGCAGATACTTGAACCGCCGCCGGTTATTCCAGCGGCATCCCGGGGAGAATAAATGCCAAGGACCCTAACTTAGGGAACAGAAGAGGAGGTAAGGTCTTTGGCACACCGACAAAACGGACAATTGGTTTCCAAGCAGGATTTTTTGGGTCAGGGTGAATGGGCCCGGGAATATTACGAAGGTCTGTTGGTAGTCAACCACGGCACTCAGGGTTATGACCTGGGGGTAGAACTCGACAACGACCAGATTTTAAAGGTAGACAGAGCCTCCGCCGATGAGGTGAAGGAGCGGGTTCAGTATTGGGGGGGCCGAATTGAAGATATCCGCCGCGAGTATGGGGCGCGAAGTGTCCTGGGAGGAAATGACCAGCGTTAATATTCGCGCTGAACTTTCTGAATTGCATTATAAGTAAGTCGCGTGACACCCTGCCGCTATCCAGCCAGGCCGGGGTGCCTTTTTTTTTCTAAGGCTTGACCGCATCTCTTACCTACGCTAAAGTATTAGCTAGATGTACGATATGTAAAAGGAGGGCTTTGCCGACTTGTTTAACAACCTACTTTCCGCTTATCCGGATGCGGCGTCTTTTATCGGGAT
>CAZKWP010000056.1:0-5458 GCA_964556555.1 uncultured Syntrophomonadaceae bacterium | reverse complement strand
AGGTGCCATTTTTTTTCTTAGGCTTGACCGCATCTCTCACCTACGCTAAAGTATTAGCTAGATAAATACAATAGGTAAAAAGGAGGAGTTTGCCGACTTGTTTGACAACTTATTTGCCGCTTATCCGGATACGGCGTCTTTTATCGGGATGTTCGTGGTTCCTTTCGCGTTGCTCTTGGCCCTGATAATTATTCCACCGAGACAAAGACGAAAAAAACAGGAGGCCTTGATTGACAGATTAAAGCCCAAAGACAAGGTGGTAACCTATTCCGGGATTATCGGGACCGTGGAGAAAATCGACAAGGACAAAATTATTTTACGGGTAGATGAAAAGACTAGAATTCCCTTTGTTAAAACCGCGGTAGCCCGAATGCTTAAGGATGATCAGGAATAGACGCAAAAACCGAAGTCTCTTGGGAAAAAACCGGATAACGGCGGGTTAGGAGATCCGTCGTTTCATTTATTAATACCAAACGCGAAACAGCGGCACCCTGGCAAGGGCAGTATTTTTGCTCAGCCGGACCGGCCGGCAAGTTAAACTTAGGATATGGTGCAGATTAAGTTTTTTCGGGGCTAAACCATAAGTTGGAATTAAGCAGCGAGTTATAGCCTAAAATAGAAATGAATAGTTATGTGGGGGAATAATGCTGAAATGAAACTACCAGAGTTAAAAATCGGCAATCTGGTTGCCAAAGTACCGATTATCCAGGGGGGAATGGCGGTACGAATTTCCACTTCCCGGCTGGCGGCAGCCGTAGCCAACGAAGGCGGTATCGGGATTATCGCGGCTACGGGCATGAGCGCTGAGGAGTTAAAAATGGAAATTCGCAAAGCGAGAGAATTGTCCAAGGGCTTGATTGGGATAAACTGTCTTTTTGCCGTGCGGGATTTTGCGCTTTTAGTAAGGACCGCTATCCAGGAAAAAATTGATTTGGTAATCTCGGGAGCCGGTTTTTCACGGGACATGTTTCAGTGGGGCAAGGAATCGGGAACCCCAATTCTGCCGATCGTTTCTTCGGCTCGCTTGGCTTTGATCGCTGAAAAATTGGGGGCTGCGGCGGTTGTGGTTGAAGGCAAAGAAGCCGGGGGGCATCTGGGTACGAACGAGCCGATGCGCAAGATTTTGCCTGAGGTAAGACAAGCCGTAAAACTGCCGGTTATTGCAGCCGGGGGCATTATTGACGGCCGGGATATTGTGGGGGCGTTTAAACTGGGCGCCAATGGCGTGCAGATGGGCACGCGCTTTGCGGCCAGTGAAGAGTCGGGCGCTTCCCCAGAGTTTAAAGAGTTGTACCTGCGCTCCAACCATGAAGATGTAATGATCATGAAGAGCCCCGTAGGTTTGCCGGGCCGCGCTTTGCGCAACCGGTTTTTAGACCGACTGAACAGCGGGGAGGACCTAAGCCCGGAATTTTGTAACGCCTGCTTAAAACACTGCGAAGGCAATTTTTGTATCATGGATGCCTTGGAAGCCGCCCGCTTGGGGGATATGGAAAATGGCCTCGTCTTTTCCGGGGAGTTTGTGCAAAGAATCAAGGAAATCCTCCCGGTCAGACAGATTTTTAAAAACCTGATCGCCGAGGCAGAAGCCTGCCCGGATTAATCACAATTGTAAATATATAAAGTAAACGATAAGGTAAAATTAACTTAAAATTAAACGCAAACAAACTAAGGGCCAACGCCTGCGCGTTAGCCCTTAGTTTATTTTAGCTGCTTTTCAGTTGACTTTTTTGTTTGCGGCTGGTTTTTAATTTATGAGAGATCAGCCACATTGCGTTTTTAAGCCGCTTTCTAGTTTAGGGAAAGATCGGCCGCTTCCTCAAAGGTAGAAAGGTTATGAGCTTTGATCCGGTCTTTGGACAGGGTATAAAGCATATTATGGATGCTCAGGATTCTCTCCACGTTTTTATCGCTTCGGTACCAGTAGTCGCCGGCCTTCAGATAATCCTCCGCGGTCAGGTGGGTCACTTTCTTTTGCAGGGTAAAGCCATTGACTAAATCCAGACTGTAGATGTAGGCCCCCTGAAAAGCGAAGGTACCGTAAGGCGGGAAGTGCTCGTTTATGGTGTCCCCTTTGTTTTGCACTTCCATTACGGTAACTGGGAAGGCCAGCAGATTTTTCTCCTTGGAAAAATACAGGGCCTTGTGGTTTGCGAGCAGTTCGGAATCCGTGCCGCGGTCGCCGATTTTTTCGGAGAACATTTCTATCGGATTTTGGACATCGCTGACGTCAAATACCGCGATCTTCATCCCCAGATAATAAGCGGTCCGGCCGAGTTCCCGTCCCTGCCCGTCTTTTTGGGCAACTTCCACGGAATCCTTGCCAAACCCGATGATATGGTTTTCATCATAGGGATGGAGGTAATTGCTGTAGCCGGGGATTTTCAGCGCCCCGAGTATTTTCGGGCTTTGGGGATCTTTTAAATCAACCACAAAGAGCGGGTCTACCGTTTTGTAGGTAACCAGATAACCCCGGTTCCCCATAAAGCGGACCGAATAGATTTTTTCACCGGGGGCGATGTCCTCAATTTGCCCGACTACCTTTAAATCCGCATCCAGCACATACAGGTTGTTTTTGGAGGTGTTTTCCCGGCTGCTCCAGGGTTCGCCCTTGGTCGTGGCTACCCGAAAATAACCGTTATACTCATCCATCGAAAACTGGTTGAGCAGGGTGCCTGGTACGCTCCCGCTGCCTTTATAAACGGTTTTTCCGTTGCTCAGGCTGAACCGGTAGATTTGCGTCTGCTGTTCCCCAATCGGCCGGATAATGGTCTTTAAGGACGAATCCAGCCTATCGGTAATGCTGACCTGTTGGCGGTAGGTTGTTTCCGCTACATACAGATTTTCCGTCGAGGCATAAATGTTTTCCCCGGCGCCCAAGTAGGTGGAGACCTGCACCTTATCATCCGGCGCGGCCAAATTTATGCCGGCGATCATTAAGAAGTTTGGCCGGATAAAATCCGGAAAATAACGAATGTCGGCACAGTCCACCGGCAGATACGCTTCCTGCCGGTTGGTATCACGGTAACTGGGCAGCTGAATCGGTTCTTTTTGGTCGGGATAGTAGGGAATATGGTGGTTCGCGATTAAGTAAAGGGCGTTCCCGATTTTGCGGGAGGAAACGTAACTGCCTTCCAGCTCAATTTCCCGCACTTTTTGGGGCTGGTTTTTATCTTCGATGTTAAAGATTACCGCTTTCACCGTCTGCTTTTGCGGATACGGTGGATAGACTTCCAGGGAAAGCGTCCCTTCCTGAATCCAGATCGGGTGGTCATTGATGTTTTGCCCGATCACGACTAAATGCTCCTTATCCACGTAGATTTCCTGGGGTAGAAACTTAGCGTCCGCAAAATCAATCCGACTGACTACTTTCAGGTTTTCCGCCGGATAGGCCCCGGCAATAATCACCCGCTGTATATTGACCTGATAGATATAGGTGCCGTCGGTTTTAACGATATCCGCTTCATCCACCCCGGCGACCTGCACATTCGTCGGAGAATAGTCCAGATTGGCTGACGGGGCCGGGCTGTTCGCCGGAGGGGCCTGGCTGGCTACAGAATCCTGCGCTTTCTCGGCTGCCGCCCCGGATAAGGCGGGCAGCGCCTCATTGCGGAGATAGCCAAAAGCATTTTCGGTCAGTTTGGCCTGATATAATAGTTGTTTCAGATTCGCCGCCGTACCAACGATCGGGAGGTTGTTTTTCTGGTCCGTGGAACGGGAGATATGGACCGATTGGGTATCCTGGTTCCATTGTACCTCTGCGCCAAAGGCTTCGCTGACCAGACGAATCGGCACCATGGTCCTTCCTTCGATAATTTGCGCCGGCACATCTAAGGCGAGGGCACGGCCGTTCAGCCTGGCCGGCTGTCCAATGGGGAGCTGAATGGTGTTGCTTCCTTCTGTAATCATTGCGGTTTGCTTGGCTTCATCCCATTGCACTTCCGCCTGCAGGGCAGCCGCGATAAAGCGAACCGGGACAAGAACGCGGTCCTGGATGATCTGGGGGGCGACATCGGTATAAATCTCCTGGTCATTAACGAAGATTTGAATGCGGTCCGCCGAGGCCTGGCTGATCAGGACGGTAAAATTTAACAGAATGCCAAGCAGCAGGAGGACGATCACGGACAGGAAAGCGCCGGCGTACTTTTTCATAAAGCAATCGTTCCTTTCTAAATGAAACTAGAAATAATGAATCTAGAAATTTGGGTGAAACTACACATTTGGGCTGTCTGGAATAATCCTGGATGAGAAAACCAATTGCATCTTTAATAGATGAACGATTCAAAACCGCGATCCGATATCTGATGAGTCAAAAATAATTACTGCAAAAATAAGGATTAGATTATTAAGCGACTAAAGGGATTTGGATTTACCGGCTGATTTATAACATCAGGCGTTTTAGGTCATAAGTTATATGTACATTTACGAACAAAATAAATAGATTGGAAGGATAAATGTAATCCACGTCGAACAGATAAATAAATAGAAGTTTTTTGTATTAAATGCAGTTCGCACTATACGAAGGAAAAGGGAGAGGGTTTAGGGTGCCAGATAACATTGAACAGATAGAGCAAAAGATGTACGAGGCCGGTTATATTTGTGACGATAAAACGGCTACCACTCTTTTTTTATCCGAGGCCTTGCATAAACCAATCTTAGTTGAAGGCCCGGCTGGAGTGGGAAAAACCGCCATTGCCCAAGCATTTGCCCGGATGAAAAACCTGCCCCTGATTAGACTGCAGTGTTACGAAGGAATTGACGAGTCCAAGGCCATGTATGAATGGGATTACAAACGGCAGCTGCTGCATATTCAGGCGGTAGCCAACAAACAACTGGAGATCCGGGAAGTAGAGCAGGATATTTTCTCCGATGCCTTTCTGCTGCGCCGGCCTTTGCTGAACGCGATCAGTTGTCCGACGCCGACCGTGCTCTTAATTGATGAGATCGATAAGGTGGACTTTGAATTTGAAGCGATGTTGCTGGAGATCCTGTCCGAGTTCCAGGTGAGCATCCCCGAATTCGGAACCGTGAAGGCCAACTTCATCCCCTATGTTTTTCTTACCTCCAACGCCACCCGGGAATTGTCCGAAGCGCTGAAACGCCGTTGTCTGTACATGTATCTCGACTTCCCGATTCCCGAACTGGAAGAGCAGATCCTGCTCCTTAAGATTCCGGACATTCCGCAGCAGTTAGCGAAGCAGATCGCGGAAGTCGTGCGGAAAATCCGACTGGTGCAGCTGAAAAAAGCGCCCAGTATTGCCGAGAGCATCGACTGGGCCCAATCCCTGATCAGCTTGGGCAAAGATGATCTGGATGTGGAGACCGCCCTTCGGACGTTGAATATTTTGGCTAAATACCGGGAAGACCTGGTGAAACTCGACCAGATGGTGCAGACCCAAAAGAGCCTGAACTTCCAGCCGGTCTTGGGTCAGTCGACCGGCATGGCTGGAAGTTCAGG
>CAZKWP010000055.1:8313-12894 GCA_964556555.1 uncultured Syntrophomonadaceae bacterium | reverse complement strand
CTTTGAATTCCATCAGCGACATCTTTTCCATAAGCTTGATATCGCCGCCGGCGATGAACGACCGATCCCCTTGACCGGTAAAAATGATCGCCCTGATTTCGTCATCCTGCTTCGCGTCCGCCAAGGCAGCTCTGGTGTCCCTTAGGAGTTCCGGGCTAATGGCATTGAGGGATTCCGGCCGGTTAAATTTAATAATCGCAACTCCATCAACTTTTTCATAAATTACTGTTTCAAATTCCATTTGATAACCCTCCCATTCATTTTTATCCTTTTTGACTCCTGATTTTCTGGCTGCATCAGCCTAGACTACCTGACGGCAACTACGCGATCTTTACATCCACCTCCTTCTTGCTTTATCAAGCATAAAGCAGCAATCTCTAACTTTATTCTAAATACGCTAAATCACTCCCGAAGACTGCAAATCTTTAATTTTATCCGAGTTAATGCCAATCGCCGACAAAATTTCGACCGTATGCTGCCCAAGCAGGGGAGCCGGGGCAGTGACCGCACCTGGCGTACCGGATAATTTGACCGGCACTCCCTGATATTTAGTTAAGCCGATCGTCGGGTGTTCTATTTCAACCAGCATCTCTCTGGCCGCAGTCTGCGGATGTTCTGCGGCTTGCTCGATCGTAAATACTGAGGCAACCGGCACGCCTTCCTCAATAAGCACCGGTTCTATTTCGTCTTTGGACCGGCTCTCCGTCCAGGCGGAAATAATTGCGCTGAGTGCCTCCCGATTAATGCACCTTTTATCATTACTGGAAAAGGCCGGGTCGTCGATTAAATCCGTTTTCCCCATGACCTGGCATAACCGATTAAACGTATTGTCATTGGCGCAGGCAATAACCAGGTAACCGTCTTTACACTTAAACATATCGTAGGGGCTGGTTGCCGGATCCACATAGCCGTCTCTGCCCAAAGATTCCCCGGTCATAGTATATACTGGAATCCCACTTTCCAAGATAGAAAAAATCGTATCAAACATCGCTACGTCGACCTGCTGCCCAACCCCGTCGATTTCTCTTCTATATAAGGCCAATAAGATGCCCACGGTCAGATATGTGCCGGTATAGTTGTCGGCAATGGCCGGGCCTACTTTGACCGGCAGTCCGTCCGGAAAACCAGTCATACTGCAAATTCCACCCATAGCCTGCGCAACAACATCGTAAGCCGCCAAGTTTTTCAACGGGCCATATTGACCGAAGCCGCTGCTTTCAGCCAGAATGATCCGAGGGTTAACCCCCTTCAGGACTTCATAGCCCAACCCCAGTCTATCCAAGGTGCCGGGCCGAAAATTGTCTACAACGACATCCGCACTTTTAACTAATTCGAGAAAAATAGCTTTACCCTCATCTTTTCGAATGTCCAGGGTTAAACTCTTTTTGTTCCGGTTGATATTCCCAAAATAACCGCTTTCGCCGTTCATAATTGGCGGCCATTCTCTGGTCATGTCCCCAACCCCGGGTTTTTCAATTTTTATAACTTCCGCCCCATGGTCAGCTAAATGCATAGTACTAAAGGGACCATTATAAGCGTGGGTGAGATCAATTACTCTTATTCCTTCTAGTGCCTTGGCCATTGTAAGCCCCCCTTAATCAAATTTCTCAGGTCATTAGCATAAATTATTGCCTCCATCAATCAGCAAGCAAAGCTTTTAACTGACCACCTCCGAATCTTATATCTACAATCTTAAAATATTACTTTTATAACTTAGTGACAATTAGCGCAATCGCTAAATCAATAAATAGATTTTTGTTCACATCGTCAAAACGGTTGACAATCTTTGGCGTGCTAAACTTTAAAGAAAAACCTTCCTTCAAACTGGCTCTTGCGATAGGATTGCATGACAAAAAAGAGGCCAGAAGCAACGGGCTTCTGGCAAAGAAACACTCTCCTTTGGAGGAAGGGGTGATTAAAGGGTGATGAAATATAGCTTGATCTAATTTTAATTGAATCAATCAGCCAGCAACAATGTTTAAAACTATACAATGATTCAAATATTTTTTGTCAACATGTTACAAGACGTCAACCAGACTTAGACTTTTAAGATAAGACCTTTTAAGGTCCGACTTACCCTGATTATATCCCGGGCCAATCGCCAACAAATTGCCAGCAAGTTGAGCAAAGCAAACAGCCGCATGCAATATGCGGCTGTGAATCATAATCCGGTATCAAAATTAAATTATCATGACCAGCAGGCAGACAGCAGGCTGAACAATCAGACGGAAGTTCCGTTCAGCAGATCCGGTTCTAAACAGCGGGCAAATCCGCTTCAGCTGCCTTTGGCACTGTTGCCGGCCAGCAGTTCCTGTAAATCGGTTCCGGAAAACAAATAGACTTCATTACAAAAATGACAGCGAACCTCGGCCTCTCCCTGTTCCTCCAAAATCTCCTCCAGTTCCTTCGGTCCCAGGGAAATCAAGATATCCTTTAACCGATCCCGGGAACAGGGACACCTGTAAGCGACTTTTTGCCGGTCCAGGACCTTAAGCTCCGCGTCCGTTCCCAGTACTTCAGCCAGGATTCCTTCTGGAGAAAGCCCGGCCATAAATAAATTGGTCACCGGCACCGCCTGGCTGATCCGTTCTTCCAGATAGGCAATCGTTGATTCCTCCGCGCCGGGCATTACCTGAATAATATAACCCCCGGCTGCCAGTACTTTACCGTCCGTATCCACCAACACGCCCAAAGCCGTCACGGCCGGAATCTGTTCCGAAGCCGCCAGATAATAAGTGATATCCTCCGCTATCTCGCCTGAAACCAAAGGCACACTGCCCACGTATGGTTCCTTCATCCCCAGATCTTTACTGATGTAAAGGGTGCCGTTACAGCCGACGGCTCCGCCGACATCCAATTTCCCGGCGCGTGCGGGCAAAAGGACCTGCGGTTCCTGGACATAACCGCGAACCCCGCCGGCTGCGTCAGCCGTCACCACAATGGCTCCCAGCGGTCCATCCCCCATAACCCGGATGGTTAAGGCGTTATCTCCCTTGAGATCCATGGCCAAAAGCAGTCCGGCCGTAAGCGTTCGGCCCAGGGCGGCAGTTGCCGTCGGCCAGGTTCCGTGCCGCTGCCGGGCCTCTTCCGCCAAGCTGGTGGTGCGGCCGGCAAAAGCGCGTACCTGACCGCCCAAGGCCACAGCCCGTACCAGATAATCTTCAGAGTTTTGCTGTGCATCAAGATTTAACATATCCTTAGGCCTTTCCCAGCTAATTAATTTCCTTTAACAGATTGGCCATTTCAATGGCTGTAACCGCGGCGTCCCAGCCCTTGTTACCCGCCTTGGTGCCAGCCCGCTCAATCGCCTGTTCAATCGTGTCCGCGGTAATCACCCCGTAGACGACCGGCTTGGCCGTTTGCAGGGTAACGTGGGCCACACCCTTGGTAACCTCGGCCGCTACGTATTCAAAATGGGGGGTCGCGCCCCGGATGACCGCACCCAGACAAATGATTGCGTCATAATTTTTAGCCGCTAATTTTTGCGCCGCCAAAGGAATTTCAAATGCTCCCGGCACCCAGACGATGTCGATACTATCCTCGTCTGCGCCGTGCCGGTTCAGCGCGTCTATACAACCCGTCAATAGTTTCCCCGTAATAAATTCATTAAACCGGGCCACCACTAAACCAAACTTTAAACCTTCCGCCAATAACTTGCCTTCATAAATTTTGGCCAACTTAAAACCCTCCTATTTAATTCTTTTTTAATTCGTTTGTCATTTAATACATAACACTCATATGTTCAGTACCCGTGGCTAAAAGCAGTACGGTTAGGCTTATTCTCTCAATAACGAAGCAAGAGAACCCTTCCTCTGCTTCAATAATGATGCAAGAGAACCGTCCCCCTGCTTCATAGCAGCGCTGTTTTACATCGAAGCCAGCAGATGTCCCATTTTTTCTTTCTTGGTCCTTAGATAACGCTGATTGTCTTTCTGGGGATCGATTTCAATCGGCACCCGCTCCACAATTTTTAAATCATGCCCCTCCAAACCCGCTATCTTCCGCGGATTGTTGGTCATCAGGCGCATCCGCCGGACCCCCAAATCGACCAGGATTTGCGCGCCAATCCCGTAGTCCCGCAGGTCTGCGGGAAATCCCAAAGCCTCGTTGGCTTCTACCGTATCTTTGCCCTGTTCCTGAAGTTTGTAAGCCCGAATCTTATTTAAAAGCCCGATTCCCCGACCCTCCTGCCGCATATACAGGAGCACCCCGGCTCCCTCCCGCTCAATCATGGCCAGAGCCCTGGCTAACTGATCCCCGCAGTCGCAGCGCCGGGAATGAAAAACGTCCCCGGTCAGGCATTCGGAATGAACCCGCACCAGCACCGAATCCAGGCTGGCAATGTCGCCCTTTACCAAGGCGATGTGACACTGCTTATCCAGCATACTCTCATAGGCCACGGCCGTAAAGTCCCCGTACCAACTCGGCATGCGCACGCTCTCCACCCGCTGCACCAGTTTCTCGTAGCGGCGCCGATAATTAATCAAATCCGCAATCGTGGCAATCTTCAGGCCATGTTCAACCGCAAATTGTTTTAATTGCGGGAGCCGGGCCATGGTCCCGTCTTCATTCATAATCTCA
>CAZKWP010000055.1:3687-8303 GCA_964556555.1 uncultured Syntrophomonadaceae bacterium | reverse complement strand
CGGCCGGATAAAGCCCGGCTAACTTCGCCATATCCACGCAGGCCTCCGTATGTCCCGCCCGACGCAGCACGCCCCCTTCTTTGTAGCGGAGCGGAAAAACATGTCCGGGCCGACGGATGTCTTTCGGCCGGGTATCTGATTCCAGCACTTTTTTTATGGTTTGCGACCGCTCGTAAGCGGAAATCCCGGTGGTCGTATCCATCGCGTCAATCGAAACGGTGAAAGCAGTCCCCAGATAATCGCTGCTTTGACTGACCATAGCCTGGATGTCGAGTTCATCCAGTCTCTCCCCGATAATCGGCATGCAAATCAAGCCGCGGCCGTGTGTGGCCATAAAGTTGATGGCTTCCGGGGTGGCCATTTCCGCGGCCATCAGCAGGTCACCCTCATTTTCCCGGTCTTCGTCATCCACCACGATAATCATTTTGCCGGCTTTTATGTCTTCGATCGCTTCCTGAATTGTGTTCAAGCTCATTTAAACGCCTCCTTCATCCAACTTTTCTGCTTAAAACTGCGATGTTTAACTCTTCGATGAGTAATAATCTGCTATGTTATCTTCGATGATTATAAATTTACATAAAGCCATTCTTCGTCAAGAAATCCAGGGTTAAACCGTTTTTGGCGCCCTGCGAATTCAAAGCTGCGGGGGATTGCGGCTCTTTCGCTGCCCCGAAGGCCGGCCGCAGCAAGCGTTCCACATACTTGCCAATGATGTCAGCTTCCAGGTTCACCGTGTCCCCCACCTTTTTAAAACCTAAGGTGGTTAATCCCGCTGTGTGGGGAATCAGCGAAACCGTAAAGCTTTGGTCCTTTACCTCTACCACCGTCAGACTAATCCCATCAATCGCCACTGAACCCTTTTCCAGAACATACTTAAGCACTGCGGCCGGAGCCCCGATTTCCAAGACTCTGGCAATATCCTGCCTTTCTTCCCGCAGCAGGCGTCCCACCCCATCAATATGACCGCTGACAATATGCCCACCCAAACGGTCGCTTAAGCGCAGGGCTCTTTCCAAATTTACTCTCGCCCCGGGTGAAAGTTGCTCCAGATTCGTTTTCCTGAGGGTCTCAGCCATGATATCGACCACAAAAGTGGTAGCGGAAAATTCGGTTACAGTCAGACATACGCCATTGACCGCGATGCTGTCCCCGAGCTGCACTCCTTTCAGTACCACTTCCGCGTCAATGGCCAATTGAGCGGAACGGGAACCGCGTTTCAGGCTGTGCACCCGCCCCAGTTCTTCGATCAATCCGGTGAACAGTTTAGATCACACCCTTACTTTTAATGTAACCAGTCAACATTATATCTTCTCCAATGGGAAATACTTTAAGCCTTTCCAGCATCCAGGCCTCATCCATCCGAGACCGGCCGGTGCCTCCGACCATACCCGGGGCGTCTTTGCCGCCCACAATCTTCGGAGCCAGAAAAGTCAGCACCTTGTCCACGATCCCGGCCTCGAGCGCCGAAGCATTTAAGGTGGCCCCGCCTTCCAGCAGGATGCTGCAAATCTCCCGGCGGCCGAGTTCAGCCATTAAAGCCTTTAAATCCACCTGGCCGGCCGGACCGTCTAAGATCAGCACCTCGACCCCTTTATCTTCCAAGCGCCGCTTTTTCTCAGGGGAACCCTGAGTCGTGGTAGCCACCAGGGCCTTCGCGGCCGAATCGGGGTTAATCACCCGGGCATGCAAAGGCAATCGAAGCTGGCTGTCCACCACGATCCGCAGCGGATCTTTGCCCGGCCTTCCGGCCGGGAGCCGCGTCGTAAGCTGCGGATCATCCGCTAAAACCGTGCCAATCCCTACCATGATGGCGTCAGAAAAGTCGCGTTGCCGATGTACCTCGGCCCGCGCCTCTTCGCCGGTAACCCAAAAAGCATGGCCGGTTCGGGTGGCAGTCTTGCCATCCCAGGTCACGGCGCTTTTCATGGTGACAAAGGGAAGCCCGGTGCTGATATATTTAAGGAAAACCTCGTTCAGTTCGCGGGCTTCGTCCTCCAGGATTCCGCATTCCACCTCAATCCCGGCGTCCGCTATGCGCTGCAGCCCTTTGCCGGCTACGGCCGGGTTGGGGTCCACCATGGCCGCGACCACCCGGCCCAGTTTCGCTTTTATCACCGCTTGGCAGCAAGGCGGAGTCCGGCCAAAATGCGCGCACGGTTCGAGAGTTACGTATAAGGTCGCCCCTTCCGCTGCCGCACCCGCCTGCTCCAGGGCGTGGATCTCCGCGTGCGGCGTTCCCGCTTTATGGTGAAAACCCTCGCCAATGATCTGACCGTCCCTGACGATTACGGCGCCGACAAGCGGATTGGGGCTGGTACGGCCCCTGGCCTGAGCCGCTAATTGTAAGGCGTATTTAAGATAAAACTGGTCTTTTTCCGATTGACCTAGCAAGCCTCTCTTGACCTCCTAATAAGCTAAACTCTAAATAAAACCAGCGTTTTAAAAAACGAAACCCCGAGGTTTAGGCTCGGGGGAAAAGAAACGCCGGTTAAACAAGCGCAGAGTAATTGAGCAATTCTCCAAGGCTCATTTAATCAAGCAAAATGATACCGATAATAAAGGTTTAAAAACCTAACTGCCGGTCAGGTCATGGTCAAACAAAAACCGGCTGACCCTAGTTAAGCAACCCTAAAATCAGAACCTTTTGCTTTTCAGCAAATCCTTCTCCCATCCAGACTTTAACTGTCGGCTCTGGAATTTCACCAGATCAACTCGCCGCCTATTGGCTGCAAGGTCGCGGGCTCACAAAATCTGCTCACCGCCGGTACGGAATTTCACCAGTCCCCGAAGGAAACTATTCAATTAACTCATTATAACACTCGTCGGAATAAACCGTCAATGAAAGACAAAATTCTCCCTATTTATTAAAAGAGAATCAACCTATCAATCGAATCAGCCTAATCAACTCAACCCATAAATTTTAACCACTGAACCGCAGAAACGTACCGCTGCCTAGCCACCGGCTTTTTCGCGCAGGGACTTGACTGCCTGCGCCACATCGGGCGCCTGAAAAATTGCCGAACCGGCCACCAGGATGTTGGCCCCGGCTTTAACCACCGCCTCGACCGTATCCAGGTTTACGCCTCCGTCCACCTGTAAATCGGCGGCCAGTCCCCGCTCCTCAATCATTTGCCGCAAACGGACGATCTTGGGCAGCACCGCCGGGATAAACCGCTGTCCCCCAAAGCCGGGATTAACCGTCATTAAAAGGACTAAATCCAATTCCGACAGCACGTATTCCAGGCAGCCCAAAGGCGTGGCCGGGTTTAAAGCTACGCCAACCTGCACCCCCAGTTCTTTTATCTGCTGGATGGAGCGGTGAAGGTGCGGGCAAGCCTCCGCGTGGATCGTTATCAGGTCAGCCCCGGCTTTTACGAAAGCCTCCACATAGCGCTCCGGCTGCTCAATCATCAGATGCGCATCAAAAAAAAGCCCCGAGTGCGGGCGAAGCGCGCTTACCACCAGGGGACCAAAAGTCAGATTCGGCACAAAATGCCCGTCCATCACATCCAGGTGCAGGTATTCCGCCCCGGCGTCCTCCACCAGTTTAACCTGTTCCGCCAATTTACTGAAATCAGCTGATAAAATCGAAGGGGCAATCTTTAACATGCGGCACACCTTTCCTTAGTATCTCTGTTCGTTGGCGATTACTTCCTGTAACAAAATAAGATAACTCTGATAGCGCCGTTCATCAATCCGGCCTTCCTGCCGGGCCTGCTTCACGACACAGTCGGGCTCGCTCCGGTGCAGGCAGGAGTTGAACCTGCATCCCCCGGTTAATTCATCCATTTCCCGAAAATAACTGCTCAGTTCTTCGCGTTTTAAGCTGGGCAGCGTTAAAACGCTGAAACCCGGCGAATCCGCCACCAGGCCACCCGTCTCCAAAGGCAGCAGTTCCACATAACGGGTCGTGTGCCTCCCCCGGCCGATCTTCTGGCTGACCGTCCCGGTGCGCAAAGCCAGCCCGGGCTGTACTGCGTTCAGGAGTGAAGATTTGCCCACCCCGGAAGGCCCGGCCAGGATCGAGATTTGCCCCTGCAAAAACCCCCGCAGCTCGCTGATCCCGGTCCCATTGCAGGCGCTGGTGGCCACGACCGGATATCCCGCCTGGCGATAAAGCCCGACCAGGTCGCGCTCCACCGCTTCGGTCACCAGATCCGCTTTATTAAACACAATGAGCGGGTCCATCTTTTCCGCCTCAATTAAAATCAAAAGGCGGTCCAAAAGCCCCAGGTTGGGTTCGGGCTGGGTGAGCGACATCACGATTATTACCTGCTGCACATTCGCTACAGCCGGGCGCAGCAATTCCCGGGTGCGGGGCAAAACCCTTTCAATAACCCCTTTGCCTGGGGCGGTTTCGTTAACCTCCACCCGGTCACCCGGCAGTATTTTTTCCCGGTTTAGCCGCAGCCGACCGCGGACCTTGCACTCCCAAATCTTCTGGTCAACCTTGACGTAGTAAAAACCGGCGTACGCCCTAACAATAATCCCTTCCCGCATCTTAACCCCTTAATATACGATTTTAATTTTCAATAATATAATCAATGAATAATAAATAATTATTTTAAGTTTTTAATACGATTATTGGTTAAATAATCTTTTAGTTCTAAGTTGTT
>CAZKWP010000055.1:0-3677 GCA_964556555.1 uncultured Syntrophomonadaceae bacterium | reverse complement strand
GATTTCTCCAGGACCACTACCCCGTCCAGCAGCACTCGGATTTTAGCCGGTCCGTAGTACCGCACCGATACATTGACCTCTGCCCCTGGCGCATACGTTTTGCGGTAATCCTCCCGCGTGCCTTTTAGGTCCTCTACTTGAATAACCACCTCATGCTGCTCCCCGGTCGCGGGAACCTGCAGCTGGACCCTGGCGGTGGCTGGGGATGGCCCCGGGCCTTTGCTGATCACTAAATCCACGGTTGCCCCCGGCGTCACCGGCGTATTGGCTGCTGGATTCTGGCGGATAATCTGGCCCACGAAAAAATCGCTGCTGTTTTCCTCGTTTACGGAGCCCAGTTTCAGTCCCGCGCTGGAAATCTCGCTGCGCGCGTCATCCAACTTATGACCGACTAAGTCGGGCATCGTAACGCTTTGCTGCTGAGAACCCAGACTGACCACCAAATTAACGCCGGACCCCACGGGCTGCTGGGTATCCGCGGCCGGCTGCTGACTCACAACCACGCCTTTCACCGTCAACGTGTCATAAACCCCTTCCGTTGAGGCGATTTTGAAACCCCGGTTGCTGAGGATAATCCCCGCTTCGGTCTGACTAAGCCCTTTGACGTTAGGCACAACCTCCAACTGGGCTCCTTGGCTGACGATTAACTCTACCCGGCGGCCGCGCTTGGCCTTTTCTTCCGGCAGCGGCTTTTGACTGATTACCCGATCCTTTTCCAGTTCCGCACTAAACTGATGGCTGATAACCACGCCTTCCAGGTCGACGGCCTGTAATTCCCGCAGCGCATCTGCGGTTAATTTTCCCTGCACGTTGGGCACGGTTACATCGGGTACGATGATGATCCGCATTCCCAGATAAAACAGACCTAAAAACAGGACAATGAACCCTAAAGTCCATGCATACCAAGGCATCGGACGCAGCTTCCGTTTTTGCTGGGTCATCCCTTGCTCCAATTTATCAAAACGCTGCGTCGTTTCATCCCAGGCGCCGCCGTTTTCCAGCGCTCCCGTTTCCTTCATCTCCGGCTGGTCCAGCTCGGCTGCCGGCGGCTCCGCCAGGATTTCCCCCCGCGCCGCGGCTTGCAGCGCCCGGATCATATCCCGGGCGGTCTGGTACCGCTTCTTGGGATCTTTGTTCAAAGCCCGCAAAACCACGTGTTCTACCGCTTCAGGAATGGATGGGTCGAGCTTGCGCGGAGAAACGATCGGTTCCTGCAGGTGTTTTAGAGCCACCGAGATCGGGCTTTCCCCTTCAAAAGGCACCCGGCCGGTCAGCATTTCGTAAAGCACTGCCCCGGCGGAGTAGAGGTCGGACGCAGTCCCCACAATCTCGCCTCGCGCTTGTTCCGGAGAAAGGTAGTGGACAGAGCCCATAATATTGCCGGGATGGGTCACCGTTGACCCGGCCACTGCGCGGGCAATGCCAAAATCGGTTACTTTAACCTTGCCCCGGGAGGTTAACAAAATGTTATGCGGCTTGATATCCCGGTGGATAATGTTGTTCTCGTGCGCGTGTTCCAATGCGGAACAAATCTGAATCGCAATATCTATCGCCTTTTCCGGCGCCAGCCGTCCTTGCTGTTTGATCAGCTCTTTCAAGGTGGGGCCGTCAATATATTCCATCACGATATAGTAAAGTCCGTCCTCACCCTGACCCACATCATAAACACTCACAATGTTGGGATGAGAAAGCTTGGCCACTGCCTGGGCCTCCTGCTTAAACCGGCGGACAAACTCGTCATCATTGACCAGTTCATCCCGCAGCACTTTCACCGTGACCTCCCGGTCCAGCCAGGTACAACGGGCCTTATAGACTTTGGCCATTCCGCCGGTTCCCAGTTTGCTCAAAATTTCATAGCGTCCGGCCAGAATTTTTCCTATCAACTAACCTCACCTCGATATTCCAATTGCGTCAGCACCACGGTTACATTATCATAACCGCCCCGGGACAGAGCCAAATCAATCAAGCGGTCCAGGGCCTGCTGCAAATTAAGCGAGCCTTCCACCGCATCGTAGATCTCCGGTTCGGTCACCAGGTTGGTTAAGCCGTCAGTACAGAGCAAAAGGTAGTCCCCCGGGTGAAATATTTCCTCGATTAAATCCAGTTTTACCGCAGCCTCGGTCCCCAAAGCCCGAGTCAGAACGTTGCGGTAGGGGTGGTTTGACGCTTCTGCTTCGGATATGGCCCCCCAGCGCAAAAGTTCTTCCACCATGGAATGATCCGCTGTGAGGCGCCGAATCAGGCCCGGGCGGATTAAATAGGCCCGGCTGTCCCCCACATGCACCAGATGAATCCGGTTGTGCTGGATCAAGGCGGCCGTAAGGGTAGTCCCCATGCCTTGACAGCCGGAATGGCTGTTGGCCTGCGCCAGGATCTCCCGGTTCGCCTCCTGCGCCGAACTTTTCAACAGATCCCGGGGATTGGCGTATATCATCCCGTTGGCGAAGCGCCGGTTAAACACCTGCACCGCCAGCTGACTGGCAATTTCCCCGGCTAAGTGACCGCCCATCCCATCCGCTACTACCAGCAGTCCCCGGTCCGCACAGATTAAAAAACTGTCTTCATTCTGTTCCCTTACCAGGCCGACATCGGTTCTCGCCTTGATCTCCATCTTGTCCCCCTTGGACTATTTTACATTGATTGACCCGCGCAGCTGACCGCAGGCCGCTGAAATTTCTCCGCCGCGTTCTTCCCGGATTGAAACTTCCAGTCCCCGCTCCCGTAAAACCCGGGCAAACAAACGAATCTGTTCCGGGTTCGGCTTCTGGTACTCGCCGCTGGTCGGGTTGGCCGGAATTAAATTAACCAGGGCCGGCATCCCTTTGACCAAAGCTGCCAGTTCTTCCGCCTGCGCTTTGCTGTCGTTGATCCCTTTCAGCAGTAAATACTCAAAAGTCAGGCGGCGTTTGGTGGCCTCGAAGTACTCGCGGTAAGCCGGCAATAAGTCTTCTAATGGATAACGCCGGTTTAAGGGCACCAGCTGGTCCCGCAGCCGGTTATTCGGGGCGTGTAAAGAAACCGCGAGATTTACGGGCAGGCCTTCCCGGGCTAAAGCCTGGATCTTCGGCGTTACCCCGGAAGTAGAAATCGTAATCCGGCGATAACTGATATCCAGACCGGCCGGATCATGCAGCAGCTCAATGCTTTTTAAAACCTCGGCGTAATTTAACAGCGGTTCTCCCATGCCCATAAAAACAATGTTCATCCCGGTGTCGCGCTGGTCTGCCTCCGAACGTAAGGCCAGAACCTGTCCCACGATCTCCCCGGCCTCCAGATTCCGGATAAATCCCGACTGCCCGGTGGCGCAAAAAGGGCAGCCAATCGGACAACCGACCTGAGTGGAGATACAGCCGGTAAGCCGATCCCGGCTCCGGTCCAGATCATACTGCATCAGGACCGCTTCTACCGTCTGCCCATCCGCTAAAGCAAGCAGCAGCTTGACCGTTTTATCCTGCGCCGCTTGCCGACGCACGACCTCCGGCACTCCCACCTCTGCTTGCTCGGCCAGTGCTTGCCGCAGGTTCTGCGGCAGATTGGTCATTTCCGCGAAACTTTTCGCGCCTCGCTGATAGACCCATTGATAAATTTGCTGGCCCCGGTAACCGGGCTGGCCCATTTCCTTAAGCCAGCTGCTTATTTCCGCTTGGGTTTTCCCACAAATTCGCGTTTTTTTCATT
>CAZKWP010000054.1:0-13513 GCA_964556555.1 uncultured Syntrophomonadaceae bacterium | reverse complement strand
CAATTGGTGTAATATTAACGATAAAAGTTTCCGTACCGAAACCGCCATCATCATCATTCACCGTTACCGATACTGTATAGGAACCAGCGGTAGTATAGATATTGCTTAAGGCAAATGTTTTATCGGCATTAAGCTCCAGACTCTTGTCTCCGGTGCCGTCCCCGTAATTAACGGTTGCGTCCCAGGCATCTGCGCCAGGGTCGGTGAAAGAACCGGAACCTGCATAGGATAGTTTATGGATCTCGACATCAAGCATGTCAGAAATAACGGGGGCAACGTTATTCACGGTGACAGTACCAGAGTACTCGGTTACTCCACCGTCTTTATCCATGATTTTTGCCTTTACTGAAATGACAGCATCATCTGTGGTAGGGCCACTGATCGAATTTTCGCTTCCAAAATCCCCGTATCCACTTCCTAAATCAAAGGCATAGGCAAAGCCTGCTCCTCTATCAACAATGGAGGGATCGGAGGGGCTGGTTAATGATACTGTAAAGGGGCTGCCCTCATTGACTGGTTCGGTATTCAACGTAGCTGTAGGTGCAACATTATTGACTGTTACCATTGTTGTGCCATTTGCAGAGCCGCCTTTGCCATCATTTACCTTTACCGTAATGGTATAGTTACCATTGTCTGCATATACATGGCTCAGATTGAATGTTTTATCGGGATTAAGCACCAGACTCTGGTCTCCGGTACCATCGCCGTAATTAACTATTGCGGTCCAGCTATCGGCATCGGGGTCTGTAAAAGAACCCGTGCTGGTAAAGATGCTGCCTTCATCAATTGTACTATTAGCACCTGCGTTAACCACCGGCGCTGTGTTCGTGTAAGGAGGAGTATCCCATTCAATTATATAGCTGTTTGTACCATAAGGATCATAAGCAGGTGAGTATCTATCATTCCAGCCGCCAAAATAAGAGCCCCACATTTCCACATAATTTTCAGGCCCATAGGCGTTATTCGGCTCACCTGAATGCCAGTGTGTATAGCCCCAGGGCTCACCGGTGACCCAGGCAAATCCTGACGGTGCCAAGTTGTCCCGGTAGGCGCCGATCCAGACACGAGGCCAGTCTGGCAGCATAAACCTATTAGACAGGAAACCCTGCTCGGCTGGGGATGTAATAGTCACCAGATGGCCATTGTAGGTTGTGCCGTTGTAATTTAAAGTAGTAGCCGCTGCCTTGTCCCGGCAATTTTGCCAGAAGGGGCTAAAATGCCAAACCATATCATAGTGGTGACCGTTGCCTCCATCACTGGGGTCCCACTGCACGGGCACTGCCAGCGCCACACCGCACATGAGTATGGAAATCACCAGGGCGCAGAGAGTAATCAAAGATAAACGCTTTAAATTCATTTGAGATACCTCCTCATAAAAAATTAAATTAGCTCTAAGTAAGTCCCTGAGTTTTCTGGTGCGTTAGCCTTGGTTGAACATATTAATTATTTGATGATTGAAGGTGTTTTGGAGGAAACTGCCCTGAATCGGTTTCGTCTGTTTAGTTTCTTGATTACTAAAGTGTCGTATCTTCCATCAACCTTGAGACAGAATAGACATTTTTCAAATAACCACCACCTCTCAGCTATACGCATCATCGATATTACAACATTTGCAGTCACTGATTATTAACGTTTAAACTGATCATTAAATGGTGCATAGAATGGTATTAATTTACTCCTTTGGTAAATAGTATACAGCCGTTTATTTTCCTTGTCATTAATTTTCTTTTATTTTTACAATTTAGAATATTTATTGGGCGGACGCGAAGGGATTTGAGGATCATAGAAAGAGAGAAAGCCATCTGGTTTAGGAGATTAAACTTTAAACTTTTCTTTTTGGAACAATTTGACGGATTTTGGAATAAATTTTTTGTCCCATCATGGGACAAAATTGAATAACCATTCAAATGACCTGGCAAATAGAGCAAAAGGCGCGGACTAAAAATCCGTGCCTTTTTTTCTGGAAAAACATATAAATATATGGAAGGGGTTTACCCTAGCAGAAAAATAAGGTTATAGATCTATGTCTTAAGATGAATTAATCATGAAAGCCGAGTCTTTAAGATTTGATCAGGAAAGTTCAGTGGTAAGGGAAGGGAGCAGTGAAATAATGCAATTACCACCGTATGAAATCCATGACCTTAAACCGCAAGCCAGTCGCCCCTGGAACCTGGATCAGGTCGCTGCTCCTTCATTTTGGGCGCAGACTAAAGGCGGCGGGGCTGTAGTGGCGGTTATCGATACAGGTCTAGACGTAAATCACCCGGAATTTGCGGGTCGGGTGTTTAAGCCAAGAAACATGACGACTATTGATACGCAATTGGTTACCGACATTGTGGGCCATGGAACCCATGTAACCGGAATTATCGCTGGAAAAAGCTGCGGCATTGCGCCAGAAGCCCGGATAATGCCGATTAAGGTTTTCCCGGACGACGAGGCGGACCATAACGCTGACCTATATATTAAAAATGCTTGCCGGCATATTCTGGATTATAATAAAACCGCTGCGGCAGCGGATCGGGTGGTTGCTGTCAACTTTAGTTTTGGCGGGGAAGTGTATGATCCATATCTGGCCTACCTTATCCGAAGGTTGGTAGATACCGGGGTATCAGTAGTGGTTTCAGCCGGGAACGCGGGGGATGGCGACGCGGAAACGTATGAGGTTTGGAGTTTTCCCGCCTACATCTTTGAGTGCCTGACGGTTGGCGCGACTAACCGGGATGGAACTGGGGCGGTGTACTCTAATTCCTTTGACGGAATTGATATCGGTGCCCCGGGTACGGCTATTTATTCGGCTTGGCCGGGCGGCGGATATAAAACTATTTCTGGAACCAGCATGGCCGCGCCGCACGTTACCGGAGCCATGGGGCTTATTTATGCGGCTTGGCGGAAACGCGAGGTCGTTTGGCCGACTGAGGAAGAAGCGGTGAGGGTTTTGCTGAAACATACCCGGAAGGTGCCGTTGGATTCGCGGTTTGTGGGCGAGGGAGTGCTGGACTTAAGTTGGAGCAATTTGCGCTGGCCGCTGTATCGGGTGCAATTGGGGGCCTTTTACCATAAGGGCTACTGCGATGCGAAAGCGGCAGAACTCAAGGCTATGAACCAGGATGCCTATAAGGTCAAGTACTAAGGAGGGTAAGGTGAATAAATCGCCGAAATCTGCAAATCCTTATTACTTCGTTTAAAGACCTTCCTAACAAAGGGTTAAAATGATTGATTAGCAATCGGAGGTGAGTCGATGGAATTTCAACTCACCATACTCTTTCTACGAAAACAATCACGTCGAGAAATTTCAAAACGAATGCAGGATCTAACCGACCGGTATGGTATGGTATCTCAGTGCACCATAAAGGGCTACAGGTTTATCTTCTCAGAGATAAAGACATTAAAAATCTAAGAATATGGGGTTTAATTAGCAATCAGGAAGCACTGAAGTCCTCAGAAATCGTTGACTATTTTGCGAGTAGTGGGATAGCATGCAAAATTTAAAAGGCCTAGCCTACTTTGGTCTAAAAATACAAACCGGAGAGAAGACCAGTGTTAGCCTATTTGGGCAAAAGCCGTGCGAATCCAGCGTGGAACGGGCAGCTCCATGCGGGAATTAATACGAAAATGAAGAATTGCTTTTCGATGGCCTGATATGATACCATGAATATATACCTTAATATTGGAAGGACATTGATCCTATGCTTGATCCAATCTATCGCTAGTTTTCAAATGTAATCAAAAGAACGGCTATGCATTATAGCCTACATTTGATATGCATTTGTTTAACCGTTGATAGTGGGTTAGCTATGCAAAAATGCCTTATTGCACCCTTATCTCGGTGCGTTTTTTTATGCAAATTTCACTTGATAGATTGAAGAAATGGGGTTTTATTATGTTTAACATTAGAAAAATCCAGGAACAGATACTTTTTAATGCAATAAAAACAGCAAGCAGCGAAGAAATTGCAACCAGAATTGTATATAGCGAACCGGAAGAAGATGATGCAACCTGGGTAAAATCCACCATGAACAGGCTGGAAAGTTGCTTTGATCGCTCTGCCGTGAAGCAGATCAGAGTAAACTGTCAGTGCGGATACGGTATGGATGAAAAACTTGCGCTGGTGAAGGATTTGGTTGCAGCATCATCCAGCATGGAGGAGTTCGGGAGTCTGGAAAAGGCCAACGCGGCTGGTTTGTACTGCACCGATGGGCAACTTTACCTGCAGTTCCCGTTTTGCCCCTGCCCGATGCTGGATGGTGTGGACAAATTGGACACGTACGCATGGTGTCAATGTACTACTGGATACAGCAAAGTCCTGTTCGAAAAAGCGTTTGGTTGTGAAGTTGAAGTCGAATTGTTAAAAAGTATCAAGGTTGGCGATGAGATATGCCTTATGAAAATCGTTCCGCTTGGAATGGTTTGGAAATAAAGCAACGAATCTCAATCATTTCGGTAAAATAGTGACTCTGCTAGAGATGGATGGCCAGGAACTGCACATATTGTCTGACCGATTACAAATATGATAGTATTCCTCCAAAAGAATGCGGAGGTAAAAAGTGAAAGAGCTCTGAGGTGGATGTTAAATGCGCCACATTTAACCCTCAAAGTTCCCAACAAAACACATAGTAATAGTATATTTACGGAAAAACGTTAAGGACTATGTGAGAATTTCTTGGCATACTTTGAGAAATTGGAGTTAATCTGCCCCGAATGTGACGGTTCCACCACCTACCCTGCAACCTACCGAAGGACAAAATTGAATAATCATTCAAATGATCCGGCAAATAGAGCGAATAAGGGGGATAAAAATATGTTGTATGCAGTAATTGGCAGCCGTGCTGGAAAGACCCGAGACGAAATTATGGCTATTTTCCCTCGCCACAAAGCATTCTTGGATCAGTTCATTTCCCAAGGTGAGGTGGTAGGAGTAGGTCCTTTTATTGATCCAGAAGGCGGAAATATGGCCCTTTTCCGCAGTCGGGCCGCGGCAGAAGCCTTCGCCGAGTCGGATCCTTTTTACCTGGAGGGCGCGGTCAAGGAATATAAAATCAAGGAATGGGCCGATGACCTGCTTTCTTAAGTAATAGTGATACGGAGTAATATTGTGCGGATTAGGAGATCGGGTAATGTGCCCTTGAATGGATATTGCCCAATGTATTGGGAGCTTTGGCACGGCTTTTAGCGGCAACGTGGCAGACAAATATAGTAGTAGACAAATATTAGCAGCGATGTTAGTATTATTAAAATGAATTACTGTCCAGGCATCCCCAACTGAGGGATGAAAACGGGAACCGGGTGTGAATCCCGGACGGTCCGGCCACTGTAAGTGGGGAGTGTCTCCCGATATGCCACTGGGCTTTTGCCCGGGAAGGCGGGAAGTACACTATGAGCCACAAGTCAGGATACCTGCCTGGATGGATTGTTGATCATGGGCCTTCCAAGGAAAGGTCAGTGGCGTTAAGAGCAATTCTAATTTTGCATTTTTATTATTGCTCATTTGTTAACTACTCTGGCTTTTTCAAAAAGGCCAGGGTTTTTCATTTTATCCGGCAATCTGTCCGGTAAATTAATCGAATCAAAGGAGGTCTCGTGTTGTTTAAAAAGTTTCAGCGCGGCAAAACACCCCTGACAATGTTGGTGCTCTTCACCCTGCTCAATTTCTTTTTGCTGATCCCGCTGCCTCTGCTGCAGCCCGTTTATGGCGCGACCCTGACCGCGGCGGAACAGGCTGGCAAGGCCGTTGATTTTATCAACAGCCAGTACCTGAGTGGTCAGACGGTTGATGGCTTCGCAGCCAGCACCCTGGAACAGGCTGGCGAGGATCTTTCCGGGGAGGCGTGGACGAAAGACAATTTGTCCCTGCGCAAGAGGATCGACAGCCTGGCTGATCTTCTCGGCAATTGCAATACTCTGCTCACTTACATAATTGCTACGCAAAATGAAGATGGAACCTTCGGGCCTTACGCCAACGAGTACGGTACCAAGGCGCCGTTGCAGGCTTTAGGGGCAGCGGCGGGCGATACCAGCGGCACGGAAGTTGACGACGAGGTCAACAAGGTGATTAACCAGGCTGTTTCTTATTTTCGGGAGGGTTGGCAGAGCGGCACCCTGACTTATGATTCCAGCGGCTGGAGCTTTGATTACCGCTGCGTGGCAGCGCTGGCCGCTGCCGGTGAAGACCTCTCGTCAACCGGTTGGGTGTATGACGGTCTATCATTACAGGAACGGGCAGTGAATTCCGCGCGGGAGGCGGCGGCAAACCCACAGCTGCACGGCCCGGTGGAACTGGCCAAGGAGCTTCTGGTGCTAATCGCTGTTGACCCGGCATCACCGGACATCGATGCCCTGGCGGACGGCATTATTGCTCAAAAAGACGACGCTTCGCCGGGTAAATTCGGCAGCAGCGTATACGATGACGTATTGGTTCTGAACGCGCTTGGTCAGGCGGGTCGGTTGGTGGACCTTGATCAGCACGAACTTCTGGCTTATTTGAATACTTACAAACATGTACATAATAACAGCTGGGGCACCCCGGCCGGGGCGGCTTGGGGAGGTTTTGCCCCCGAAGAACCCGATCTGACAGCGCAAGTACTCAACACATTGGCCTATTTTACGGATGTAGCCAAACCCGACAGCAACGTTTACGCGGCCATCCAGGACGGACTGGCTTATTTGGCGGATATCCAGGACCAAAACACGGCAGCCATTCCGGCCCAATGGGACAGCACCTATGCCACGGCTGAAGTGTTGCTGGCCTTAAAGGCACTCGGCTGCACCTATGAGGATTATGCGGGCGATGACTCAGCCTGGCTGAAAAAATCACCTACCAAAACGGTGGCCCAGTGCCTGCTGGCTGCCAACCAGTCTGACGGCAGCGAACGGGTCGAACGCCTGGTCAGTCTGCTGGCCGAACGGCAAATAATTGACACTGACGGCGACGCCAGCCAAGGTTCCTTTGAAAACAGCGTCTACAGTGATATGTGGGCTTACCTGGCGCTGGGCAAAGCCGGCAAAATCAGTGCGATTGATACTGAGGCCGCGCGGGATTATATCTTGTCAAAACAGGGCGCTGACGGTTCCTGGGGCGAGACTTTCAGCGGCGTCTATTATCCCGATGTTCTTTCTACCACCCAGGCGATCCGCTCTCTTACTTACTTGTCGGAAGCGTCAAGTAACGGGGTGGAGGGAGCCATTACCAACGGCCTGGCTTATTTAAAAAATCTGCAGCAACCGGACGGGGGCGTATATGCGGCACCCTTTGATGATCCGGCCATCGACAACTCCGAACTGGTTGTCACGCTCTGCCGGTTAAACCAAGACCCGGCTGCAGCTGAATGGAAAAATGCGGCCGGCTTAACTCCGGTTGACTATCTGTTGAACAATACAATGAATGGAGACGGCAGCTTTGGTACCTCCAGGAACATCATGGGGGCAGCTGAAGCCTTGTCTGCCTTTCTGCTGGTTGCCGGCGAGGGTAGTCCGGCTGGGGAAAACCCCCAGCCTTCTGAAGATGATGATGCCCGGATAAAGGTCAAAATCGCCGTCGTTGGCGCAGATGGGCATATTCTCTTTGGCCCCGAAGGTGTGAGGGTGAGCCAGGACGGATTGTGGGGCAATACCGTACTGGGGGCTTTGGATGCTACCGGTTTAAGCTACAGCGCTGATTCGCGCACCGGCTTTGTCAGCGACATCGAGGGTCAGGCCAACAGCGGCATGAATGGATGGATGTACAAGGTCAATGAGGTGGTGGCTTCGAAGGCCGGCAACGAGCAGTTGATTAAGGAAGGCGATCGTATTGTCTGGTGGTACAGCCAGGATATCAATTCAACCGGTCCGGCCTGGAAGGACCTCCTCAACGGCTATGTCCCAGCATCCATCGAAACGGATGAGGAAATCATTGCCGAGAATCAGTCGCTGGAAAAACTAACCACCCAGGAAGCGCTGGCGGCGCTGAAAGAATTAAACCAGCTATTAGGTGGGGCGCAGGACAAGAGCGAATTAGGCAGCGTGGGGGAAGCCGGCCTGGCCGTGCATGTGGTTGGCGGAGGTAACTTGCCGGCCCGGTCCGAATACTTAACCCTGCGCTCAAAGCTAACCGCTAATACCGTTGACCTAGCCCAGTCAGCAGCAGCCGACACTGGGGCGATCATCCAAGATGCTTTGCCTGAAGTTACCCTGGTTATACCAGGTGGCGCCTTGACTAAAGATCTAATAGTTACCGTAAAAAAGGTGAGCGCCAGCAACAACACAAGCAACAACACCAGCAACATCGGCAGCAACAGCAGCGTCAGTACAAGTGACAACAGTTACAACAATAACAACAGCACAAGCGGCAACAGTTATAACACCAACACTAAAAGCGTCAGCAGCAACAGCGGATTCCCGGAAGGATACCAGCAGATTACTCCGGTTTTCAGCTTTGGGCCAGACGGTACTTTTTTCAAGAAACCGGTTGCCTGCGCCCTGAAAATTGCCCTGCCGCCCCTTGTGAAGCCAGACAATTTAGTCCTGGCCTATTATTATAAGGCCGAGAACGCATGGAATGCCCTGCCTGCAGTAGTCGATGCAGACAATGGATTAATCCTGGCCCATTTGAAACATTTCTCCGATTACACTGTATTGGCCAGGCAAGAGAGAAAAGCTTTTACGGATGTAACCCCGGATGAATGCGGCTGGGCCCAGGATGCAATAGAAATGCTGGCCGGCTTCGGTGTGGTTGACGGTACTGACCATGCACAATTTGAACCGAACCGCCCAATTACCCGGGCTGAATTGACCAAAATACTGGTTAAAGTTTTAAACCTGACAGCGGACGAAACCGAAACCACCTTTGTTGATGTCCCGAAAACAGCCTGGTATGCCGGTTACACTACTGCCGCAGCCAGAGCCGGTCTGGTCAAGGGATACGAAGACGGCTCCTTTTGTCCTGACAGACTTGTTACCCGGGAAGAATTGGCCGTAGTCCTGGTGCGAGGGTTGGAATTAACCGCCCAGCCGGGCGCAGCCGGGTCTTTCAGTGACGTAGGGATGGTTAGTCCCTGGGCCAAAGATTTTATCCCTATCGCTGCCGGTTCCGGACTCGTCCATGGTTACCCGGATGGCACTTTTCAGCCCCAAGGTCAAGTCACCAGGGCTGAATGCGCGGCCATGTTTTGTCGCGCGCTTTAGGTATATAAGCCACGTTTTACGTATATAAGCATAGGAAGCAAAAGCATCCTTAAACTGTTTGTTAAACCGGTTTTAAAAAATAAAACCAAAAGCGATTTAAGCGATTTAGATTTAATTGTAATTGTTTAATTAAAGTGATCGATTTTAACCTATTAATTAAGGAATCTATTAAATTGAGAACCATTAAACCAGAAGTTTTTTAACTAAGGCGAATGCCATTAAATTATAACCGTTAATTAAAAATTAGAACTAACTAATAAATTAGGTGGCGCAATGCAAAAAAAACTGTGGTATTTAATCCCGATATTGCTGTTAATACTCTGCCTGCTGGTGCCCGGCATTTTGGCCGACCGGCAGGGTAAAAACAATGGCAGCGACCCGACCGCCCCTCCGGTTAACGCCGGAGATATTGCTGGAGATTCTGTCCTGCCAGTCCTGTCCGATAAAGAGAGTACCGGCAACGCGTCGGCTACGTCTAAAGCACCAGGTATCTCCGGTGAGGATACCGCAGGGACCCGAGAGACCGTTGATGCCATAGAGAGCGCTGATGCCCAGCCGGTGCAGAAGTCCATTACCAGTAACCCGGTTGCTGCTTCAGCCAAAACCACCGACAGCAATGAAACGTTGACGGTCAACATCGCTGTGGTAGGCAAAAATGGACAGTTCCTTTTTAGTCCCGGTTCAGTTGAACTGGCGCAAGGCGCGACAGCGGTTGATGCATTGGCAGCCACCGGCCTGGTCTACGCAACCTCCAAACGTTTTCCAGATTTAGTCGAATCTGTGGCAGGCTTCAGCAATAGGGGGCAGGCCGGCTGGCTTTACCAGGTAAATGGGGAAGTGCCTTTGGTTGCGGCTAGTAAAAAGCAGGTGTCTGCAGATGACCGGGTGATCTGGTGGTACAGCAACAGTATCAATGAACCGGTTCCAAGTTGGGAACAACTGGCGAAATAAGTTTAAAACTGATTCATTTTTAGGCTGATTAAGCAAGGAAAGAAGTAAAGAGAGTCGTCTAACTGCTTCTTTCGTTTCTAAATATAATTAAGGAAGCCATAAGAACCGTCTCCTTAGCTTCTTTTTGGAAGCAAAAGGAACGTCCCTTTGCATCCTTCCCCTTACTTCAATGCTTTAAAGTTAATAATGATGCAAGAGAACCGTCCCCTTGCTTCACTTTGCTTCACTTTTGGAGGTGTTAAAAATTGAGAGTATTAAACCGTATAGGCATATTGCTGGCAAGTTTGCTGCTGTTGTTGATTCCCGCTGGGGCAGCCGCAGCCGTTGCCTTAGACGACGTCAAGCCCCATCTGGAAAAGACGGCCGGTTATCTTTTAAGCCAGGAGAAAGCGCAAAACCGTCCGCTGACCCCCTGGAGTTATATCGCTCTGTCCACCAGCGGACACGACCTGGCCGACACCATGGTGCTGCAGTCTTGTGCGCAGCAATTGGAACTTTTACAACCGGACGACAGTTTGAACTACTATAGCCTGCTGGTTATGACCTTGCTGGCTGCCGGACAGGACCCCCATAACTACCGGGGACAAAACCTGGTTGAACAGCTTCAGGCAGCACAATTACCGGACGGTAAATTTGCCGATAATATTGACCGAAGCGGGGCGGGTCGCTTTGGCGAGCAGGTGTTGCTCAACACCCATGTGTGGGCGGTATTAGCCCTGCACGCAGCCGGAACAGAATGTCCGGACGGGGCAAAGGCAAAGGAGTGGCTAGAAGACCAGCAACATCCCGATGGGGGTTTCAACTGGAATTTGCTCGACGCAAGTTCTGACGCCGATTCGACCGGCATGGCCTTAACGGCTTTAGGTTTATTGGGTGAAAAGCAGGACAGCCCCGCAGTGCAAAAAGCGATAAACTTTTTAAAGCTGGCTCAGGACAATAATGGTGCTTTTACCTCCTGGGGAACGGTTAATCCCGAATCCTGCAGTTACGTTATTGAAGGTCTGTCCGCCGTGGGGATAGATCCGACGGGGAGTGAATGGACCAAACCCGGCGGAAGTATGGTCAGCGCCATCTTAAGCTATAGCTTGCCGGACGGCTCTTTTGAACACATCAAAGGCGCGGGCAGCAACCCGATGGCCACGGAACAGTCCCTGATCGGCCTGGCCGACGTATATTATGGGAACACGCTAATTGAACGGCTGCAACAAAAAAATCAAAACCAAAACCAACAGATAAACCAGGAGCGATATCCGAGGACCGTCAAATTCACCCTTGGTGCGAGCAGTTATGAGGTAATGGCCGGCGGGCAAAAGCAGGTTTTAGACGCTGACGCGGCCCCCTGCCTGGAAAATGGCCGTACATTTGTGCCAGTGCGTTATCTGGCGCTTGCTCTAGGTATACCGGAAAGTGACATCAGCTGGCTCCCGGACGCCCAGACCGTGGTTTTGTCCCATAATGGCACCACCGTCACTATGGCCGTCGGAGACCCTGTAATTTACAGCAACAACCGGCCCCTGCCGATGGATGTCGCTCCCCTGATTAAGCCGCCGGGACGCACGTACCTGCCAGCCCGTTATGTGGCGGAGGCCTTCGGGTACCAGGTAAGCTGGCACGGGCCGGGGCAAACGGTGATTATTACGGCAAAATAAGGATGCTTGTACGCGTATAAGCACCAGCGCATAGGAGCAAGCCCATGATTCAGCGTATGTTTTACCAGGAGAAAGGCACCTTCCTGCAAAGCCTGCACCCAGGTGTATCTCTTATTTACATAACCGTCCTGTTGCTAACCGCCCTGGTGTTTGACCATCCTTTTTACCTCTTAGGCTCATTGCTGGCCACCTTGCTGGCCATTTGGGCAGCCGGCGGTCTGGCCGCCTGGGAGGGCTACTTAAAAGCAGCACTCTGGCTGGTGCTCCTGGTCATGCTGATCAACCCCCTGGTCAATCACAACGGTTCCACTGTACTCTGGTCCGGACCAGAACTGCCTCTGTTGGGCCGGCTTACGGTGACTATGGAAGCGGTGGCTTATGGTGCGGCCATGGGGATCCGTCTTTTGGCGCTGGTGAGCGTTTTTTGCTTGTTTAACCTGATTATCCACCCGGATCGTTTCTTCAGGATGCTGGCGGTGTTGGCTAAAAAATCTGCCCTGGTCCTTTCCCTGACCACCCGGCTGCTCCCGGTGATGGCCCTGGCCATGCACCGGATCAGTGAGGCTCAGCAGCTGCGCGGGGTGGACTTTAACCAGGGCACCCTGGCCCAGCGCCTTAAAAAAAGCACTTACCGGCTGAACATCTTGCTGGTGACTTCTTTGGAAGATTCCCTGCAGATGGCAGAGGCAATGCACGCCAGGGGTTTTGGCAGCGGCCCCCGCACCCGTTACCGGCAGGACCTTTTCCGGCCGCGGGATGGCATTTGCCTGGCCAGTTGTTTTTTTGCCTTGGTTGTCTCCTTTTACTGCCTGTTAAGCGGCGCCGGGAGCTACGTTTATTTTCCGGCCCTGAGCGTCCTTTCCAGCAGTAAAACAACCCTGCCGGCCCTGATATTGTTATTGTTTTTACTTAGTTTGCCCGCTTTACTGAGTTGGGGGTGGAACCATTGCCGTTATTGGAAATCAAAGATCTGACCTACTACTATCCTGAAACAACCCGGCCGGCGCTGCAAAATATCCGCCTGGCCGTGGAAGAAGGTGAATTCGTACTGGTAGTGGGGGGTTCCGGCTCCGGCAAATCCTCCCTGGCCCGGGCGCTTACCGGCCTGATTCCCGATTTCTACGGCGGCCGGATCGGCGGTCAGGTGCTGCTTAAGGAGCAAGACCTGCGGAGCCTGGACAGACGCCGAATTGCCAGCACCGTTGGGATGGTTTTTCAAGACCCGGAAAAACAATTGGTCATGACCTGCGTGGAGGCTGAAATGGCTTTCGGCCTGGAAAACCTGGGTTTGCCCCCATCCGAGATGTTCCGCCGGGTGGCCGAAGTGGCAAGCTTCCTCAACCTGACTGCTCTTAAAACCGAGTTTACGGCCAACCTGTCCGGCGGGCAGAAACAAAAATTGGCGCTGGCTTCCATTCTAGCCATGCAGCCTGGCGTACTGATCCTGGATGAACCCACCTCCCAGCTTGATCCCGCTGCTGCCGAGGAATTCTTTAATTTAATCAAGCGTTTGAACGAGGAAATGAACTTCACGGTCATTCTGGTGGAACAGCGCCTGGAACGTTGTTTTCACCTGGCTGACCGGATCCTCGTCATGGAAAACGGCGTCATTGTAAAAGACGGAGCACCGGCATCGGCTGCAGCCTGGCTAAGCGCCAGGGGCTTGCCTTTTATACCCCCGGTGGCAGCTCTTTTTGCCAGAGCCGGCTCATCCTCAGTGCCCCTGACCGTTAAGGAGGGGCGGCAGCTGATTAAAA
>CAZKWP010000053.1:8461-13534 GCA_964556555.1 uncultured Syntrophomonadaceae bacterium | reverse complement strand
GACCGCCAGCGTCATCAGCCCATAGCGCAGCGAATACCGGGCCGTCATAATGGTAATCGGAATAGTCCAAACCAAATTCATAAAGGGAATATATAAGCCAAAAAAAGCTAACATAACCGCAAGGGCAACGGAAAAAGCCCCTTCAACGAGTGGCTTCGAACTAACTAGCGGCGGCAAACTTGGTCACAGTCCTTTCTTTTGGCGGTCTAGATGCTGTTTTAACAAGGAAAGATCCCCGTTCCATTCTTCCACCTCTTGTCCGGCAGAAAGCTGCTGCTGCACCATAATTTCTAATTGCTCATCCACTTGGGCAAAATTGATCCCCGCCCGCTTCCCAAGTAAATAAACGGTTAGTTTAACCCGGGCTAAACTGAGCAACAGCAGCTCTTCCTGATTACTGATGAAAGACTTAAAGAGCTGACTGACCGCTTCGAGCAGCTCGCTTTTTAACCATTCGATAACTCTGATGTTCCGGGCAATGCTTAAATCCCGGTTCCGGGCCACAAAAACCGACCTCCCCTGCCGCCTAAAAATCAGCTTTTTCGCTTCAACAACTCAACGACTCTGATTGGTTATTCGGCAACGACAAATGATTTCCTGCCGTATGCGCCGGGGGGACCGCTCTTTTTTCTGAAGGGGGACTAAAACGGGGGACGGTCCCCAGAAAGCTGGCAGGGGACAGCCCCCCGTTTTAAAATTAAAGGGAGCGAAAATCGCTCCCATCAATGTTTCTGCAGTTAAAGATGCCCGATTCTTTTTAAACCGGTTCGCCCCACCGGCGCAGTAAGCCCGAGTGCTCCCGGGTTTCTATTCCGCCGTAAAAGGCAGCAGCGCGATGTTCCGAGCCAATTTAATGGCTATCGTTACTTGTCGTTGATGCTTGGCACAGTTGCCGGATATCCTTCGAGGCAGGATTTTGCCTCGTTCCGTAATAAACTTCCGGAGCTTGCCGACATCCTTATAATCTACATCCTGAACCTTGTCAACACAAAAGCCGCAAACTCTTTTCCGCGGTCTTCTTCCCCGTTCCCGTCGCATCAAGCTCACCTCCTTATCCTTCATTAGATGTTATAGCGCGATTAAAAAGGAATCTCTTCACCCTCCAGGTCTACTTCCGAGCCAATCAGGTCTTCCATATCCCCGCGGGAGGTATCTTTGGGCCCTGAACCGCCTTCTCTAGGACTTAAGAACTGTACGTTGTCGGCAACCACCCGAGCCGCCTTCCGTTTTTGTCCATCCTGGCCTTCATAGGACTGAATCTCCAGGCGTCCCTCCACCGCAGCCAACCGACCCTTATGCAAATAGGTAGCACACAGTTCGCCCAATTGTCTCCAAGCCACGATATCAATAAAATCCGTTTCCTTAACTCCCTGCTTGTTGGAGAAAGGACGATTTACGGCTAAACTAAAGGTTGTAACCTGCACCCCGCTTTGGGTATAGCGCATCTCGGGATCCCGAGTGAGTCGACCAATCAGGATAACTCGATTTAACATCGTGTCGCCCCCTTTTCCCAATAACCCTTGCTTCCTATTGCCTTAAGCCGCTCTTTCCGTTGGCTGCCCGGCCGGCTTGACGGCTAAATTTTAGACTTAATCCTTGTCTTTACGGGTAATCAAATATCGAATCACGTCATCGCTGATCTTAAGTACCCGTTCCAATTCTCGTTCCGTTGCCGGCTCCCCATTAAAATGCACCAACATGTAGATACCTTCTTTAAAGTCTTTGACTTCATAAGCCAGCCGACGTTTACCCCAACGATTGCTGCTAACCACTTCTCCACCATTATTGGTAATGAGCTGGCTGTATTTTTCAACAATGTTAGTAGTCGCTTCTTCGTCCAGATCGGGACGAATAATGTACATGAACTCATACGGCCGCATTCACTTCACCTCCTCCCCACGGTCTAATGGCCCTATCATCAAGATAGAGCAGGGATGGAATTGCGGTCGACTCAACGATTGATTATACCATCAATTTTTTGGTAAGACAAGTTAAAGCCTGCTCTAGGTTGTTAATTAGTGATAAACAATAAAACGAGAGCCTTAAAGACTCCCGTTGTCCCATTCTTAGATTGGGGTTTAGACAAATAATAAGATTTAAGCCGCTGGAATACTGAATCAAAGCAGACCGGTAGTCAGCAGATTTTGCAAATCCGCCAGGGGAGCCTCGGTAATCGAACTAGGCTTAAACAATGATTTAAGTACGGCTACTTTTTCGCCCCGCTCTCCCACCCGAAAAGCGATGATGCAGTAATGATTCACCAGGAACTCGGATTTACGGGATACCAGGTCCCCGATGCGAAACCGTCTGTAGTTTAATTCTCTTACCTCGCCCAAAACATACCACCCCTGCCTAGTATATGCATGGGCGTTGCCACTTGGTGCCAATTGAGAGTTAATCTGCCGGCCCTAAAAAAATCCGGCTCTAGGCTTCTGGCTGAGCCGCGGTACGAATCACCTTTTTAACGCTTTTTTCAAATTGCAGCCGGGGTAGCAGCACCTGATGCCCGCACCCTAAACACTTAATGCGGATATCCATGCCGGTTCGGGTTATTTCCCAATCATAACTGCCGCAAGGATGATTCTTCCGCAAACGGACCACATCGCCCACGTAGAAGACCGGGATGGACAGTTTACTCATCAAGTTCACCCCCTTGATTCATTGCCGCCCGTTGCTCCGCTGTTTTGTTCTCCGTCTCTTTACCGGCTAGGATTACGGTCCGTCGCGGATAAGGTATCTCAATGCCCTCCCGGTCAAACGCCTGTTTAAAACGCTTTCTTAGTTCCCTTTCTATCCCCCATTGTTCAAAAGCCAAGGTGTGTGCTACCACCCGAATCCGCACCTCCGATTCCCCAAGGTCTACCACCCCTAAAACCGTAGGTCCTTCCGTTATTACCGGAAAATCCTGAGCCACCGCTTGACACACCTGGCGCATCACCTCTAATACCCGCTCCAGATCTTCTTCATAGGCCACTCCCACTTCTACCATTGCCCGCATGCTGCCCCGGGCATAATTGGTGACCCGGGTTATTTCCCCATTAGGGATCATATGCATTTCCCCGCCCCAATCGCGTAATTTAGTCATCCGCAGACCAACCTCTTCAACCTTTCCGCTGACTCCGGCGGCATCGATATAATCGCCGACCGAAAACTGGTGTTCAAAAATAATAAAAAATCCGGAAATAATATCCCGAACTAAGTTTTGAGCGCCAAAACCAATGGCTAAGCCTACAACCCCGGCTCCGGCCAGTAAAGAAGCTGTCTTTACGCCTAATTCCTCAAAAATCATTAAAGCCGCGATAAAGTAAATAACGTAACGCGCCACACTTCGCATCAGGGTCCCCAAGGTCTGCAGCCGGGCATCTGTAAGCGGGCCTTTCTGTTTTTGAAAAAAAACCTTATCTATGAACAGACACGCAAACCGGAAAACTAACCAGGCGCTAATGATGATTAATCCGATGCGCAGCAGATTATTGCCCCACTCCGATAACTGCAGGATAATAAGTTCTGTAAACATCTTAAAAAACAAATCCTCTCAAGGCCGGGTTGCCTAATCAATCCGGCTGTTTATCGTTCGTTCTATTTTTAACCTTTTTAGTAAGTTCCGTAATCGCTTGATTGGCGCTGGCCCTAACCAGCCAATCGCTGTCCTTGCGCGCTTCATTCAGCGCGGATAGTCCTCCCCACCATTCCAAATTACCCAAGGCTTGCGCGGCCCGGGCCCTCACTTCGGGCTCCGGGTCCCGCAGAATCTCCACCAGCGCCGGCCCGGCTTCAATGTCCCGCAATTCACCCAGCGCTTGCACGGCTTTGCTCCGCACCGAAACCGACTCGGCCTTTATTCCCCGCAGCAGAGCATCGGCCGCCTGTTGATTCCCAATCTGACCCAGAATCTCGTAGATATTCCCCTGAACCAACTCCTCTACTTGGGGCAGACAATCCAATAAAACCGGCACCACTTGGGGACCCATCGCCACCAGCACCTCGGCGACTCGCGCCGGGGTTATCCCATCGGGTTCGGCCAAGGCAGTAATTAGCGGTTGAATCGTAATCGGTTCCTGAATCCGGCGTAAAGCCGCAGATACGGCCCAACGCACATCCTCTTCCGGGTCTCCAAGCCTTTCCAGCAGGGGAGCCACCCCGGATGGAGATTGAAAAATCCCGAGCATTTCCGCAGCCTGCACCCGTTCCTGACATTTGGGACTATTAATTTGTTTTAAGAATATATCAACAAAACCGATGCGCACTAAAAAATTAACTACCGCAGCCTGTCTTTCCCGGGGCCAATCATAGAAATGCGTCTGTAACACCCGCGCAATAACTTGCGGATCATTCTTTTCCAAAGTTCGCACCTGCCGGTAAGAAAGGGCCCCATAACCTCGGGACAAAATCTTTCCTAGTTTAGCCAGGAGCATGGTTTCCTGATCCGCTTTATTCGAGCGGGGGCGTAATTTGCCTATTAAAAAAATTGCTGGAGTTAAGGCCAGGATGATTCCGACCAAGGCCGCCATCCACCATTTAATTACCATAACAGACTCCCCCCTCTCCGATGACCCCTGGGCTGACCACTTAGTTATAGTACTTACCGGCATCAAAAATAACGCTATTTAAAAAATCAGCACCTTCGCCGCTCTTTGCAGCACTTCCAAAATACTGTACATGTTCGAGATGCTGCCCACTTTTAAGCTGTTTTTTAGATTATAATAATCGAGACAAGTGCCGCAGGAAAGAATTTCTACCCCTTCGTTTTCCAGGAATTCTAAGTGTTCTAAGACTTCCGACCCTTCACAGGTCAAATATACCGCGCTGTTTAAACAGATAACGGCACCTATCCCTTCTGGAGATTCCCGCAGGGTATAGAGAAAACTTTTCATTAAGACCCGGCCTAATTCTTCACTGCCCTCACCCAAAACCGCGCTCTTTAGGAGCACCGCCGTTTGGCTCCCCACATTGGACAGCAGACTGGAAGCAGATTGAAAAGCGGTAGATCCGCCATAAATAATCCCGGAAGGATTAATGGTTGACGTCGGCACCCCTTCGGATCCGCTCCCGGCCGCGCCCAACCGGATATAA
>CAZKWP010000053.1:0-8451 GCA_964556555.1 uncultured Syntrophomonadaceae bacterium | reverse complement strand
TAAATGCGAAATTCTCCTTCGCCTTGTTCCACCTCCGGGCTGCCTCCTATACTCTGGGTCAGTTTAAGAACATTGTCCCTTGCCACTTGATTATCGACCAGCACCAGAAAGGTTTCTCCGGGCGACGCTAAAAAAGCTTTCCGGGCCAGTAACACCGGCTGCGGACAATCCAGACCCCGGGCATCTACTTTAATCATCCTGTTCCCTTCTTTCTATGGTAAATCCGCCTTTAGCCGCGAACCAGGATTGGTTTTGCGGCGGCCGGACAAACCCGACCAACGACCCAGCCGGTTTCTCCCCGATTCTTA
Organism: uncultured Syntrophomonadaceae bacterium; assembly: GCA_964556555.1. Classification (GTDB taxonomy): domain Bacteria; phylum Bacillota; class Ch66; order Ch66; family Ch109; genus CAYXHK01. The sequence goes on along the minus strand of CAZKWP010000053.1, from coordinate 8,143 downwards.
AGCCGATTAAGCAGCTCGGCTGCCTGGCTTTCGGGGACCGCGATCAAGAGCCCGCCGGAAGTTTGGGGATCGAAAAGCAAGTCTTTTTCTTCCTCAGTAACGGTGCCGGCAAAAGCCACCTGGTCCGCCAGAAAGCTGCGGTTGCTGTAAGCCCCCGCCGGGATTAAACCCATTTGCGCCATTTCCCGAGCCCGGGGCAGCCAGGGAATCTCGCCGACGCTAAACTCAAAAGTAACCTCGCTGCCGTTTACCATCTCACAGGCATGACCCAAAAGACCAAAGCCGGTAATATCCGTAGCCGCCGAAACCCCCAGCCCCGCCATACTCTCGGCAGCGGCCTGATTTAAGCGAATCATGGAATCTATCGCCGGCTGTATCTCGTCCTCGGACAAAACTGCTCCCTTAAAGGCGGTCATTAAGACACCGGTGCCGAGCGGTTTGGTCAGAACCAGGACATCGCCCAGCTTAGCCCCCTGATTGGTGATCACCGCGTTTGGATGGACAACCCCGGTAACCGACAAACCATACTTCGGTTCCGGGTCTTCCACCGTATGTCCGCCGATCAGCACCGCCCCGGCCCGCCGCACCACCTCAGCCCCGCCGTTTAAGATCTCGGCTAGGATTTGTATGTCCAGACAGGAGGCTGGAAAACAAACAATGTTCAGCGCGGTAAGCGGTTTCCCCCCCATCGCATAGACGTCGCTTAAAGCATTGGCAGCGGCAATTTGACCAAACTTATACGGATCGTCCACCACCGGCGTAAAAAAATCCAGGGTCTGAATCAAGGCGAGTTCTGAATTTAAACGATAAACCCCGGCATCATCCGGACTTCCCAAACCGACCATAACCTCCGGGCGGTCAAATTTAGGCAATTGTTCCAAAATGCTGTTTAGGGTCCCCGGACCCACTTTAGCCGCTCAGCCGGATGATTTAACCATTTCGGTTAACCGCTTCCCAATCACGGTCAAGAAACCCACCTCCCTTGAGCCAAATCCTTGGCCGCCTAAATCTAGCCTTAAATGGATTTATTCTTGAGTATAGCCCAAAAATCCTGCCGGTACAAACCGGTTAAAACCTTATTTCCCAAAAGGACATACGGCCAGGCAGACGCCGCAGACTCGCTTGCCAAACTGAGAACGCACCCGGTTTTGGTACTCGTCACAAAGCTGCGGGTCAAAAAGACCGGCACTGCCGGCTGGGGACTCCCCGTCGGCTCCTTTTATCGCCTGGGCCGGACAGGACTTAATGCACAACTGGCATTCGCCACAGTTTTTCGCAGCGGAATCAACCGGCTGGTTGGGACAAAGCGGGGCATCCGTTAAAACGGTAACTAACCGGATACGGGGGCCAAATTCCCGGGTAATCAAGCAACCGCTTTTACCGATCCATCCCAGCCCGGCTAGCTGGGCGGCCAAACGGTGGGGAAAAATCCCGGCCAGTCGGTCCCGGGAAACCCGCTGCGAGGAGGGGATGGGGAAAGTTTTGTAGCCCTGCACCTGCAGATAGTTAGAAATTCTCAGGGCCAAATCATCCAAACGGGCGTTAATTACCCGATAGTAATGCAGGTAGGTATGCGTAGGCCCCTCCAATAGTTCTTGAATAACCTCCCGAGGAAAACAGACGGCCAGCGCCACCGCCCGATTAAATTTACGAAATCCCAAGCCATACCCGACTTCAATAACCGTGCTGGCCGCAGTAAGGTCCGCGATCCCGAACATATCCGCGCCGCCGGCAGCGGCCAAGTTCCTTAGTTCCGCCAGCAATTGTTCGCTGCGTCTGGCATTGGCCTCTGCGAGTTTATCGCAGGCCTCGTTACATTTGTCGTTTGCTTCACCGCGTTTATCGTTGGTTTCGCTGCGTTTGCCGCCGCTTAATTCTTTGGTTAAAGCTTTGCTCAGATCCTTTTCTTTCACCATTCATACTTCCTTTTCAATACTTCCGTTCCTTTTCCAGCTGATTCGGTTCCCGGCCTGCTTATTTAAGCGGAACCGGGCAGCCAAGCGGATAACAGCCCGTATATATTTACCAAAATCGGTACCAGCTGCGAAGTTTCCAGACTGGTGCGGATCGTCGTCAACAATTCGGTATTTTTGCCGTCACCCAGATAGGCAAACACCGGCCAAATCGGGGCTAACAGCCCAAAAATCAAGGCCAAAACCAGACCTTGGCTGGCCATGGAAAATAACCCGCCCAGCAACCGGTTTACCCAACCCAGCATCCCTTTTTCCATAATGAACCCTAAAAGCATAAAAAGCAGGCTAATGCCAAACCAAACCCCAAACAGGATCAGGAGAAAGGCTGCTCCATCCAGAATCAAGCGGGTCAAGTCCTGCGTAAGTCCTTCGAGCATCTTATGAGCGGTCTGCTGACCGGCGGCGCTGACTCTCTCGGTCAAATCAAGGTTGATCAGTTTTTGCAGAGATTCCGAAAACGGGAATTCCCGGGTCAGCTCAACTAAATATTGGTTTGGGACCGATACTGTCTCGGGGTCCATTCCGGGAGAAGGGATCCCTAATCGCTTAAGCAACCAGTTATTAAGGCGCGGTCCCAGAAAAAGCTGTTCTTCCAGATACCGGGCTAAATCGATGCGGTACTTTACCGCTGCCCAAAGCCCCATGCCCAAAGAGAAAAGCCCGGCGGCTGATTGCCAAAATCCCCGGCGAAACCCAACCAATAAGGCTCTTAAAAACCACAGAAGCAGCAGCACATCTAAACCATTCAGTTTTTCCACCGCCCCTTCCTTGGCTATGAAATTATAGTTAGTTCTCAATATATATATAAATATTTTGCATCATAAATTCATCGTCGTAAACCACTTAAAAGGTCAAAGCCCACCCAGGGGTGCGCCAAATTTTACTTTGACAGAAAATAAGCAAATCTGGAATTATATAAACTCAATCAACAATCAAAAATTGATTAAATTAATTGCTTTAATTTAAACTTATTATAATTCTACCCGAAAACTTCTCCAACCGCCATATAACAAAAACCCCGGGACCGTGCCCAGGGTTAAAGCATAATGTAGTTATATCCGGCTCATTCAAATGGTTCGATAGTATAGGTTCCCGATTCAAACGTTTCATCCAGGTCACTTAAAGCAACTCGACATCTTTTGGCGCTGTCATCGACCAGTAACAGGGCATGGGTCAACTCAGTCAGAGCTTCCCCATTATTAATTGCTTTCATCGAGTCACGGATAGCGTCGGTTGAGCTCTCAAGTTGACTGATAAGGGCTTGTACTGATTGTTTATCTTTCACTTTAACACCTCCATGAAGATAGTTTCTCCGGCGAAGTTTAGTTACATACGCAATTCTTCTCTGATTTTTTATAACTGAAAATTGAGGATTTAATTGGGAGATACTTCCGCCTGAATTTAGGCCGGAATACCCCCGCTTTACTCAGTTCCTCTGACTAACCTCATTCCGGTCAATCTGGCGGGGTGGCTCTTCCATCCAGCCGTTATCAATCATGATATTTATCCCATCTTCGGCGTAAGCAGCAATATCGGCCAGGGTCCTAAAAAGGTCCGCCGCAAGATCATGTCTTAAAGTGGTGGACAAAGCGGCTCCAATATTCTGGAAGTCCGCTGCATTCAGGACCGAAGTGTGGAACATCATTAGTTTATCCGAAAATGGAGCGACGTCGGATTCAGTAACCATGGAATCCCACATCATGGGTAATGGAAGATCTTCATCAGACATAATCCTGCCGTAAGTATCCATAATATTCATCGCTAATTTTACTCCCCGATCCAGATAGTCCCGAACCTGGCTGGATTCAGCTACTTGCCGAAAGCCACGCAGCAGACTCTTGCCAATAAAATTGGTCAGGATCAAATAGTGCAGTGAGGATATCTCCAGGGCCAGAAGCGGCCTTTTTTCCCCCAGGAAACCGGCTAAGAAGTCCTGACGCTTAACCAAGTCCACGGTCTTAGAAGTTGTGATATAAGGAGGCCGGATTAAAATCCCTTTAGCCAGCATGATGTTAGTTGTCTTATCAAACAACCGCATGGTGGACAGATTGCACTCATGATAAAATTCCCGGACATCTGTCCGGACTGAGGTCGTAAGGAACAGGCTATTAGTAGATAAACCAATTCTGGTCATATTTCCTAAATAAAACAGGTAAAAAACATCGGAATACAGCCGGGGTGCCTCAGTAACGATGTCTTCCCCGGAAAATCCGACTGGGATCGAATATTGCTCCTGGTTAAGGATTTCCATTACCCGGGTGACTCGTTTGTCGGCGATCTCTTTCCCTTCTTCTAAAAGGGCCTTCACATCCTGGTCTTCAACATTAGCATTGAAATGGCGCAAAACATTCGAGATAAGGGTGTAGTTCATATAACTCGTCCAAAGATTCCCCAACTCGGTTGCGGTTAAGCGCGTATGGTGGTCTATCTCCTTTTTTACGGCTAGGGTAACGCCCGTTTGCTCCGAGATGCTTTCCAAGACTATCTAGCCCCCTTTACGAGTGTTTTTAATTATTATGCCTTCAATAATTAAACCTATTATTGCCGCTGACAAACCGCCTAAGATTCCCGAGAAAACATACCCGATAGAGCCGTTATAGATGACGCCTAAGGTCCCTCCCATCGCCAGGCCGGCAAAAAAACCATTTAGCCGCGTTCTCCGGTTCGGTTCGTTACTTTCGTTATTTAAGTTGTTATTTATTTCAATCGCTTTATTATAAGCCTGCCAGGCGGAAAAGGCGTATACGCAAGGGTAAAAAAGCACCCATTGAATGTTGGCAACCTGATAAACCTGCGTAAACGATCCTTTAAACGAATGATAAATTGCCAAATTGAGATTAGCCTGCACATTAATTAGGAATTCTAAAAACAAGAGCGATAAACCAATTAAAAAGTCCCGGTTGTAGAACTGACCAAACCCCGGGATACATACTGACCATAAGACGGCAATCCAAGGTGAGCGGTGTTTAGGTGAGTACTTAATGCTGTGAGACCTCCTCTCTGAACTTATTATTCGCTTAAATCTCTTCCATATGTGGACGAAATTGATTTTAGTCAAAGTTTTTCCCTTGGCAATATTCGCGGCGTTAGACGGCCAAGTTGCCGGGATCTTCTCCATAGCTGATCAGATCCGGGAAGATGCCCATAAAGCTTTAGCGGAACTGAGAAAAAGCGGGATCCAGAAGATGATTATGCTGACCGGGGACTATAAACATACGACAAGGCCTGAAACAATCAGCCGGAAATTAACGGATTTTGAAACAGCGAGATATATCAGACAGAAACCGCACCGGAAGATCGAAGTCCTTGATTTGGATGAACTGCTCCTGATCTAGTTGATCCAGTTAATCGTGGTGAGTTTTTTTAAGAGGCCTTCCGGCCTCTTTTTTGCTGATCAATATGAATAACTTGGCATGTCTGTGCTGCTGGAAGTCCTTATAAATTGAGTTTGACGAAAGCAAAAAAAATAAAATGCCAACAAAATAAAATTTTGTGTAGCATTTGTTTAGCATTTGGTGGCGGGAGCGTGTGAGAATCGAACTCACCAACGACAGGGTCGCTGCCGCACGACTGGATTTGAAGTCCAGGAGAGCCACCAGGCCCAATCCGCCCCCAAAGGTTTTTCCAATATAAAATTCAGTATAATAAATATAATTCAAGATGTCAAACGACACTTGATATCAGGGCAAAACAGCACGGGGCCGTTCATTACCACGGTCCCGTGCCATCCGGTTCTGAAACGCCGTTTACAATTTACCCTCAAACCATAACTCTGGCTTTCTCCTGGGGACAACATCCGGGTTGTGCGAATTTAATGGTGTCAACTACCCGGCCCTCTGGACATGTCCGCTTGTATGGTGTTGTGCAGCATATCAACCGCATACTTATACCAGGAGTGCTTTCCATGTCGCTGAACCGCCTGAGAAAAAGGAGTAATCCATTGACCAATATGCCGGGACAAAAACTGTTGCTTGTTTTCCGCATATTTTCCCTGTGGATCTACGGCAGCCATGGCCTCCAGAAAAGCCAGAAACCAGGTCTCGACCGCAACGTGATCCGGCAGGTCGGAAAAAGCGTCAGCCAGCTGCAGTCCCGATTCGGTATAGGCCTTTATCACCTCGGCAACCGGTGGTCCCATAACACACCCCTTTTGTAAATTGATATCGCTGCCCCGATATACGGATTCGTAAGGGGGGGCCTCCACATGGCCCGGACCGACAAACATACGGCAGTATTCCGTTTCCATTTCTTCCAGGCTGGACGGGACCGGAGCTGGCCGGGCAAATACCCGGTCAAACTCCCCGTCCTTTATAGCGGTATAAAGCTCTGAATTTGGATAGGATAAAGCCAGAGCCAGCAGTTCATACTGAATTTGCCTGGACATTCACTTCACCTCTCTCCGCTTAGATGAAAGGTCCTTTCACCGCCACTACAAAATGCATGACCCGGGCGGCCGCTTCTCCAATTACCACACATACCAAAGCAACAGAGAAGGCGGACAGTTGTTTTCGCGGCTCCGCAGCCAGGACTTTATATACCAGATAGGCTGGTACAATTAATCCCACCAGCAGCCGCAGTAAAGTGCCCAGCCATACTGAAGGCACTGTTGCCCCCTGGGCCGCCAGCGCAGCTAAAGCCATCTCTACCTGCACATCATAGGCAATATTTACGACTAAGGCTATAATAAGTACTGACAGCATAGCTGCAGACAAGGATTTCAACAAAGAGTGCGGCATGGTCTTGCCGCCCAGGACCAGGAAAAGAAAACCGCCCAGCACTCCTGCCGATAAGATATCAAGAAGCACAATCATCGTAGTGTTCCAGGCCGGCACTGCTTTTACTGAAGCGTAAATCATTCCCATGCTGATTAAGGTGCACAGACCGGCCAGAACTGCGATGTAGAGCAAATAATTATAATTTCTAACTTTTTCCACACCGCTCTTTTGCAGCAAAACATAGTAAATCACTATGCAAAGGGTAAACAATCCAACAAAAAACGCTTCCCGGGAAAGCCAGGACGCCGGATTGGAAAGCATATTCAAAAAACGACCCATTTTACCCAGATGTCCGGTTGCGAACCCGATTCCCACCACGGACAGTACCAGAGCTGCCAGTATAATTTTAGGACCAGCCTCCTTTAAAGCATCTCCCTGGGTTAACCGGCTGACCGCATACCAGCTGACCAGACCGATTGCCGCCCCCAGCAACAGATAACTTATGGCCAGGCTATAGGCTATTTCCATGTTACTCGCCTCCTTTAAAACAAGTAGTGGGTGCTCGGGTGAGTCCCCTGTTCCGGTGCCAATACCTTGCTGCTCCGCTTCCTGATCAGTTTGGCGACTTCTGATGCCGGGTCGTTCAGATCACCAAAGTGGATCGCTCTTGCGGGACAACACATGACGCACATGGGTTCCTGACCTTTATCCAGCCGATGGGCACATAGATTGCACTTGTCACTGACCCCGGCTTCCGCGTCAAACTGCGGGACATCGTAGGGGCAGATCCAGGAACAGTAGCGGCAGCCGATGCATTTGTCCTTATCCAGGTCAACGATGCCGTCATCCCGATAATGCAGGGCACCCGACGGACAATTCTTTACGCAGGGTGCGTCCTCGCAGTGCTGACAAGGAACGGGAGTCCAGAATAATTTCAGATTGGGATAAACGCCCAGGGGTCTGTCGAAATTCAGATTTCCGTGGGGATCGTAGACCCGCATCCGCGCTATACCCAAGGGTACGTTGTTTTCCATCTTGCAGGCCACAGTACAGGTGCGGCAGCCCACACATCTTTGCAGATCGATTACCAGAGCCATTCTTTTATTCATTGTTCAAACCCCCTTTCTCAAGATTTCTGGATTTCCACTAAATTGTCGTAAGGTGCATAATTGGTCTCGATCACCGCATCCTGCACCGGATTCAGTTCCATGTGCGTAAGGGCCGGTAAATGCCCGTCCTTGAACTGCTTTTTCCAATAGCCCTCGTAAATGTTGACGCAGCCCGGTTTTATGCCGGCAGTGACCCGGGCTCTGAGCACCACGTGTCCGCGGTCATTAAAGACTTTGACCATATCGCCGTTGCTGATGGAGCGGGCTGCCGCATCCTCGGGATTCATGTCGACCCTAGGTTCCGGGTTAACCTCCAGAATCCAGGGCAGGGTAGCATGCTGCGAGT
>CAZKWP010000052.1:0-13967 GCA_964556555.1 uncultured Syntrophomonadaceae bacterium | reverse complement strand
ATGGATTGGAGGGACTTTGGATGGATTGGGAAACTCTATCCCTGGAGAAAGATGCGGAGAGACATTTTGCGGTAATCACCTTAAATCGTCCCGCAAATTTTAATGCCATCAGTACCCAATTGGCCCGTGACCTGCTGGCGGCTTTAAGTTATATCGAAGAAGATGATGATATTTGGGCTGCGATTATTACGGGATCTGGAGAAAAAGCATTCTGTTCCGGCGCGGATCTCAAAGAGCGTAAGAGTATGACCAAACCCCAAATGATTGCGCAGCGGAAACTTTTCGTAAAAATGTTTACGGCGGTTTCCGTATTCCCCAAACCACTGATTGCTGCGGTTAATGGCGTAGCTTTCGGGGGCGGCTTGGAAATCGCCCTGGCCTGTGACTGGATGGTTGCAGCCGAAAACGCTATCGTAGCTTTGAGTGAAACCAGCATCGGCGTTATCCCGGCTGGTGGCGGAACCCAAAACATGTCCCGGGCGATTGGCAAACAAAAAGCGAAACAACTGATTCTGACGGCTAAACGGCTGACCGCCGCTGAAGCTAAAGAATGGGGCTTTGTAGCCCGCGTAGCACCGCAGGCGGAATTGATGAACGCGGCGATTGAAGAAGTAGCTGCAATTACCAAAAATTCTCCGATCGCCGTATACCAAGCGAAGAAATCAGTCAACTTCGGTGTCGACTTAGATCTCTACACTGGTCTGGTGTTAGAAGCGGAAGCTTATAACGCTGCTCTATATAGCGAAGACCGGGATGAAGGACTGGCTGCCTTTAATGAAAAACGGAAGCCGGTCTACAAAGGGAGATAAGGGCAAGCCTAAAAGGCTAGCGTAACCCTGAAACAAAACGACCTTAGGATCATGTAGGTGACCATCAGAAGGCTCACAAGTAGGAGGGATCGAAAGAATGTATACCCCAAAATTTACTCTAGGAAATATCCCCAAAGAAGTTAAAGTAGGCGATATCACTATTCGCGACGGTTTTCAACATGAAGAGTTTTTTGTTACCACGGATGCTAAACTGTGGTTCGTAGAAGAAATGATTAAAGCCGGATTTAAAGAAATTGAACTGACCAACTTTGGAAACCCCAGAGCTATTCCGCAGTTTAAAGATGCTTGGGAAGTAGTTGAGGGAGCTTGTAAGATTCGTAAAAAAGCCGTGGAAAAAGGCTGGATTAAAAGTGAAAAAGATGTAGTTTTCACCGGAATCGGTATCGCTAAGGACCGGTGTTATCCGGTTATCGATGCCGTAAAAGCTGGAAAACCAGCCGTAGACCGGATGCTGATCATGGCCTCCACCAGTCAAGCACATATGATTAAGAATGGCGGACTGCCGCATCGGCAATACCTGGCCAATGCAGAAGTAGTAACCAAAGATATGCGAGATGTAGGACTTGAAGTATGCGGTTGTGTAAGTACGATCTGGGGCTGCCCGGTTACCCAATCGGCAACAGACTTGGAATGGGCAGTTGACCTGACTGAAATCTTCCTGAGAATGGGAGTTACCGACATTGAGCATGCGGACCATGACGGCCAGGGCAACCCAGTTGCGGTATACGATTACTTCGCCCGGATTATGGACAAATTCCCGAACCCGGATCTGCATGTGTGTCACCTGCACGTAACCCGTGGATATGGCCCAGCCAACGTATATGCGGCAATGCAAGCCGGGATCACGCGCTTTGAAGCCACTTTTGGCGGCATTGGCGGACAACCGACCAACTTCATAGACCGCACTCCGGTAAGAGGAACTGGCGAATATTACTACTCCAACCCGGACGCAGTAGGACTGGTAACCATGGAAGACCTGCTGGTTATGTGGAATGGCATGGGCGTAAAGCATGGCATTGACATGGACAGCGCCTTTAATATGGGCCATAAACTGGAGAAGATTTGTCAACGTACACTCCGGTCAGCCGCAATTCATTTTGGCGATCTGCCGAAGTATGGTGAAATCCATACTGAAAGAGATTTCGATGTAAATGAATGGAAAGCCAAGTATCCAACTCCGCGGTATGAGATTCCTGGCGTTCCGGCAGAAAACTGGAAGTAAGGTAAATAACTAGATTTAGCTAAGTTGTTAACCAGAAAAGGGATTGGGTTATCATACCGATTCTTTTTCTGGTTTTACTTATTTGTAAACACTATTTACCGAACGTCTTAACTTTTGCTATTATTAATTAAGATTTAATTAGGAAGGAATTTTATAAAATGAATTTGCCAGCTAAGGTCCGAATTCGCGAAGTTGGACCTCGCGACGGACTCCAGGTGGAAAAAATATTCGTGCCTACCGAAGCCAAAATTGAATTGATTAACCGTATTTTTAACTGCCAGATTAAACTGATTGAAGCAACTTCTTTTGTAAATCCCCGGGCTATTCCTCAATTAAGTGACGCGGAACAGGTAATCACCCAAATTGATCGCCCTCCGGGCAGTGTAGTCAGTGCCTTGGTCGGTAACCAACGAGGGGTACAGCGAGCAATCCGCAGCGGGGTAGATGAGGTCCAGGTGGTGATCTCGGCCAGTGAGGCGCATAATCAGCGCAACGTCAATATGCAGATTAAAGAATCCCTAAGGCAACTGGGAGAAGTTGTGCCGGAGGCCCTTAAAGCCGGGGTAGTGGTCCGAGCCGCGATAGCCACCGCTTTTGGCTGTCCCTTTGAGGGAAAGATTCCTTTTAAACAAATTTTTTGGCTAACCGACGAGTTCCGGGGCTTAGGGATTAAGCAAATTACCTTAGCAGATACGGCTGGACTCGGGGATCCCTTACTGGTAAGCAGAATGGTGGGGGAAGTCTGGAATCGACACCCGGATCTGGAACTGGCGCTGCATTTTCACGATACCCGCGGACTGGGACTGGCCAATTCATTAGCTGGCCTGCAGGCCGGCGTTACGATTCTGGAGGCATCGCTGGGCGGTTTAGGGGGATGTCCTTTTATCCCCAAGGCAACTGGTAACATAGCCACCGAGGATTTAGTTTTTATGTGCAGCCGAATGGGGGTTGAAACCAATATTTCATTGGAACAAATTCTTGAATCTGCGCGTTGGTTAGAAAAAATTATTGGCAGAGAATTACCCGGCCGAGTTATGAAAATCGAAGGTTTACCCCAAGACTGCGCGTTAGACTGCTGCTTAACAAACAGACATATTTAATCGAAGTTAAAACCTTGACATTTAAATATGAAGATTTTTACAGTTATATTTTAAATGCTTAACTCTAAAGCATAGAGAATGATAACGCCGAGGGAGGGACGCTTTGTGAAGGGTGATGTTTGGTATCGAGGATTAGTAGAGGAAGTCGGCACGGTTAATAAATTGGAAGCCGGCCTGGAAGGTTCGGACGTTTATAAGCTGGTAATTGAAGCGGAGCAAATCTTAGAAGGCTTAAACATTGGAGATCAAATTTTAGTAAATGGGGTCTGCTTAACGGTTGTGGAGTTGCTTGATCGTTTGATCGTCATGCGGATTTGGCCGCGCACGCAGGTTAAGACCAATCTAATTCACCTTCAACCAAACGATAAAGTTAATTTAGAGCGAAATCGCTGTGGCCATTCATTACCAACCAGCGATTGTCCGAATGTCTAAAATAAATGCCCCAAAATAAAAAAAGCCCCCTGGCCTATCTCTTTTCAGGGGTAACCGGTTCTTTTGGCGCTTTTTCTAAGGGTTCTAAACCAATGTCTTCAAGAATTGATTCAATTAATTCCCTGGTCATACCACCGCCTCCTTTTGCCTAAAATTATCACGTCTTTTAATGAATGTATATCTTTTAATGAGCGGATTCCGTCAGATTCCTGCTTGCCGCAGACCTCTCAAATTACACTTTGATCAGGATGATAAGCTTAGTTTACCATACAGCGAATTGTTTGTAAAGTGCGAAATATTCATAATATTGTCTAAAAGCCGGTTTTTTGTTTGGATAGGATTACTTAATATTTATTATACTATCCTTAGCGGAATTTGGATAATAAAAAAAGCCGGGCAAATGCTGGTATGGGCTAACTTGGCATAAGGAGTGAGTGGCCAAAATGGAAACTGCGTCGTTTGACTTATTAATTTTAGGGGCCGGCCCAGCCGGACTGGCCGCAGGGATCTACGGAGCCCGTTCGCAATTAAAAGTAGGCGTTATTGATAAGGGGACCCCCGGGGGGCAAATCGCTACCACCAATGAAATCGAGAATTACCCGGGATTTGGCCAAGGAACCACCGGGGCGGAAGTAGTAATTGCCCTATATAATCATGCGGAACAAATGGGGGCCAAATTTATTCAAGATGAAATAGAAAGTCTGGAACTGTCGGAAAAAAACAAACGACTGATTGGCAAGTCCGGTCAGTATTCAGCTGAGGCGGTAATCGTAGCGCCCGGTGCGGAACCGCGTTTACTGGGAATACCGGGGGAAGCCGAATTGCGGGGGAAGGGCGTAAGTTATTGCGCTACTTGCGACGCCAGCTTTTTTAAAGAACTGACGGTTATGGTCGTGGGCAGCGGGGATGCGGCTATAGAGGAAGCGATTTATTTGACACAATTTGCCGCCAAAGTAATTGTAGTTGTCTTACATGCTGACGGAAAAGTGGATGCGAACCCGGCCGCCCTAGCCCGGGCCCAGGGGAATCCCAAAATTGAATGGATCTGGCATACGACGGTTGAAAAAATAAATGGTAAAGATAAAGTTGAATCAGCAACTTTAAAAGATTTAAACACTGGGCAAACCAGGGAACACCCGATTAACGGCGTTTTTATTTTGATCGGCACTGTTCCGAAAACGGAAATTTTAAAAGAGAAAATCCAAATGGAATCCAAAGGTTACATCGTAACCGACGAACGCATGCAAACCTCGATCGAAGGAGTCTACGCCTGTGGGGATGCCCGAGTTAAGTATTTAAGACAGGTGGTTACGGCGGTCGCAGACGGTTCAGTAGCCGCGGTTGCGGCGGCTCGTTTTTTGGATGAGACCCGGTCGTTTCAAAAAGAGGTATTGGAAGCCAAACACCCGGTGGTTCTGGTGGGTTATTACCAGCCGGATAATAAGTACAGCCTGCAGGTTTTAGGTGAACTTGACCGCTGGATCGAAGCGCGCCGGGATCAGGTGAAACTGGTCAGGGTCGATGCTTCTAGAAACACGCTGCTGTCTAAGCGGTATCAGATAAACGATCTTCCCGCTATCCAAGTATTTCGTCAAGGACAGCTGGAAAACACCTTAGTCGGGAAAATCGATTGCGCGGAACTAGAAAAAGTACTAACTAAACCGGCGGAAAACTTAGCCGCCAAATAAATCGGCAGCCAACTGATACTTTTAATTAAAATTTAAGCCGAATTTCGGCTTTTTTTGTTAGTTGCAGCAGGTTAAAACAATTAATTGTCCAATAGTGTAATTAGGTTATAGAATAGGAAAAACAATGACCATTCACGTTTATTTGTTTTTAACCGGAATATTAGCGGGCAGCGCCGGCGCGTTGCTGGGTGTGGGCGGCGGATTTATCGCGGTGCCGATTACGTTTATGCTTTTAGGATTATCTCCGGAAGTGGCCGTAGGGATTTCTTTGACCATGTCTTTTTTCAATTCACTCTCCGGCTCGCTTACTTATTGGCGCCAAAAAAGGATTGATTTCGCTTCCGGCTGGAAGTTTTCCCTGGCGACCGTCCCGGGAGCAGTAGTGGGTTCCCATTTAGCCGGGAGTTTTACCGACCGTTCTTTTAGTATTGTTTTTGGCGTGCTGCTTTTAGCTTTGGCCCTGTTTATGTATCGTAACAGTTTAGCTCCCCTAAATAGCCCCTCAGAAGCGAACCCGGCACCCCCAACGCTTAAGCGTATTAAATCAGGGTGGGTGGCCAGAAATTTTACGGATGCGGAAGGGAATGAGTACTGCTATAGTTTTAACGAATATTGGGGGATCGGGGCCAGTTTAGGCGTAGGCTTTATCTCGAGCATCCTGGGAATTGGCGGGGGGATCATTCATATGCCGTTTATGGTAATAGTCTTAAAATTTCCGCCGCATGTTGCCGCGGCCACTTCCTTATTTATTCTTTCTTGGTCTACACTGGTTGGCTCTGGAACACATTTCATTTTAGGTCATTTTCCGTGGCCAATGGCCATCGCCTTAGCAGCTGGTGGCGTATTGGGGGCCCAATTTGGAGTTCGAATCTCCCGCCGAATTACTTCGGTTTATCTAGTTAAGCTTTTTGCCTTGGCTATGGTTTTAGTCGGCTTGCGTTTAGTCCTCGGTTAAACAACAATGCTAGGGTGGTGATGCTTATGATTAAACAATATCAGCTCAAACGTTCCTGGCGCGCACGGACTATTTTTAAGGTTTTGCTCGGTTTTATCTTGGATTTTTTCTGGTTGAAGGTGCAGCGGGTTTTTCGGGGTGTTGGCGTGATGGATACTTTGCGGGGAGATCTTTATCGGCGTCAGGCGGTTAAACTTAGAGAAACAGCGATCCTCCTGGGTGGGCTTTGGGTTAAGCTGGGTCAGTTCTTCAGTACCCGGGTTGATTTGCTGCCGCGTGAATACACGGAAGAACTTTCTAAACTCCAAAATGAAGTGCCCCCAGAGGAAGTAGCGGGGATTGTGGCGGTCATCGAGTCGGAGCTTGGTAAACCTATACTCGAAATTTTTGCGAGTTTTGACGAGACGGTTACCGCAGCCGCTTCCTTAGGGCAAGTACACCGGGCGGTTTTGCCTACTGGGGAGTTGGTGGCCGTAAAAGTGCTGCGCCCGGGAATCGAAGATGTGGTAAAAGGCGATCTGAAAACTCTGCAAAATATCCTCATACTATTGGGGATAATTACCGATTGGGGTCGGCGCTACGATTTGGCGGCCTTGTACCGGGAGTTTTCGTCCACTTTATTGACCGAATTGGACTACCTGCAAGAAGGCCGCAATTGTGAAAGGTTATTTGCTAACTCACCTCCCGAAGCCCAAGTTAAGATCCCCCAGGTGTTTTGGGATTATACCCGGCAAAGGGTTTTGACCCTGGAGTATCTGGAAGGTTTCAAGATTACCGATGTTGAGCATTGGCAGGATCGCGTACAACCCAAACAGGTGGTCGCGCAGTTGGTGGAGAGTTATATTTCCCAGATTCTCGAACATGGTTTCTTTCATGCGGACCCGCATCCCGGTAATATTTTGATTTTACTGGATGGGAGGATTGGCTTGATTGACTTCGGGATGGTGGGACAGGTGACTACCACCGATAAGCAGAGTTTAAAAAACCTGGTAATGGCTTTTGCCACTAAGAATTCCCCCGGATTAGTCAAGGCATTTTTGGATTTGGGGTTTTTAAGGCCCGAAACCGATGTGGTCGTAGTCCGAAGAGCTTTGGATCATATTCTGGAACGGGTTCATGACATGCCTCTAGGTAAGTTTACGAATGAGCAGTGGCTGGAAATTGTGCGTGAATTTGAAGAGGTAGTTCGGGCCGAACCGTTTCAAATCCCTTCCGCTTTCATCTTTTTAGGAAGAACTCTCGGCACTTTATTTGGGCTTTGTGTATACCTGCTGCCGGATACTCCGTTTTTCAGTTTGCTGGAACCGCACTTAAAACGGTTAACCTTGAGTGATGATTCAGGGGACGTTTGGGAACAGTATCAAAAAAAGGCCGTAGCCTTTGCTGGAGCGATACTGGAGATTCCGGGTCTCCTCCAGCGGACCTTAAGTCTGGCGGAGCAAGGGAATTTGCATCTAAAGACGGATAATAACAGTATTGCCCATATTTTACGGAGTCAGGAACGAGCCCTCCGTTTTCTGGGACGAGCGATTATCTTTGCCGCCCTTTTAATCACGGCTGTCATCATGTACACAAACAAACTGTATACGGAAGCTCACATTTATTTAATTTTAACTTTTATCGTCGGGGCATTTTTGCTGCTGGGCTGGAGGGGCGGCGATCGATTCAACGGTAAACGCTGATTAATAGAGAATCTATTTATAATCAAATAGAAATAAAAAAGATAAGTCGAGCCGGGAGAAAATCTGGTTAGACTTATCTTCTTTTTATTTTTAGTTGCTTGATCCCAGCCCGGAAGCCTTAAGCTGATCGGCCAGCTGCTGAAAATGAGGAGATCTAATTATTTCCATAAGTGCCTCAATCGGAAGGCCCCCGCTGCTCTCATTTTGGTCGGAATAGTCTGATGGTCGTTTGGCTGCGCCAGTCCGCGCTGCCGGATTGTTTACCTGCTGCTGAATCGAGTTTGCGGTTGACACCAGGTGCTGCTGCAAATCCCCGCCACTTTGTTCCATCAGATTTAGAACCAAAATCATGGTATCCAGGTAAGAAACGGCTTGGGACATTCCTTCACTAAGCACACTGAATTTGCCGCGGGCATCTCCTAACAGTTTAACCATATTAGTTTTGGCGGTTATTCCTAAAGTTTTAATTTTAGGAGGCAGTTCAAAATTTGGAAAGGCCTCATTGTACTTAGCGCCTTGATTAACCGCCGGTTTTTGGTAGCTCATCCGGTTAGGCGGGTAATTTCTGAATCTTGGGTCAAAAGATGGTCGGCCATCCTCTGCTTCCAGTACGGACTGCAATTCATGCTGACGCCGTTCTAATTCATTTACTTTTTGATAATAGAGAGGCAATTGCCTTTCGACCATCCGTAACTCCTCCTGAATACGCCTTTGCGAACGATTCATATTAAAAAATCACCTCCCTCAAGAACACTTGGAAAATTAAAATTGCAAATTCTCGCTTTATTATATGAGTAAGTAGATGTATCGGTTACCCTGCCCTCTAAATTAAAATCCTAGTAGTTTCTTGAGCGCCAGCAAATTTTCCGGCGGCATTTTAGAGACTTGTTCTAGGAGGGGGGCTATATTTTTTACTTGTTCCGGATTAGACCGCGACAGTAAATTTTGCATAACTTGATTTACGGCTTGAATAGATTTTTCGGTAGCTTGCGGATTGGAAAATTGCGCGTAGATCTGCTTCAAGGTAGCTTTTTCTTCTTGGGTCAGGGGAGCGTTATCGATAAAAGATCGAAAAGCTTTCGGATTGGCCAGAACCGGTAAAATCTGCGCCAATAAAGCCTCCGGATTGGGTTGGTTCACTCATCTCACCTCATATCAAATATTTATCTCACCTCATCTTATTCGGCTGATTAAAAATTGCGCCAGTCGGACCCCTGGAAAGGTATGTAAATAGGAGGCGGCATAGGATTTCTTCAGACCTTGGTGGCTAGAAGCGAGCCGTTTCCAAAGGATTGTCGGCTGCATAAGATAGTTTAGCAGCCAAATGTTACCTGAAAGGGGGATCAAATATGCGAAGATCGCCAGGAAACCGTGCCGAGAAGATGGTCAAGAAAATAGTAAGTCTAAAAGCCGGAATCGATGTCTCTAAATACGAAGAGGAAATTAAAGCCCAAGGCGGCAGAGTAATCGAACAGCTGCCCTTAATTAATGCTTTACTTTGCGAGTTTCCCGTGCATCGGGAGGGAGAAGTAGCCGGGGTCTTGGAAAGCCATCCCCACGTTAGTCGGGTGGAAAGTGACCTGCCTATAAAAATAATCCATTTTCAACCAAGTTTCTTTTTTAACCGAAGTACCCCCTCACCCCAACAAATGAAACAAGAGATTGGCTGGGGGGTAAAAAGGATTGGAGCAGATGCTTTTTTAGACGTTGAACCGAAAAATCGAGTGCGGGTAGGGATTATGGACACCGGTATCCATCTGAAGCATGCGGACTTGAAGGATAATATTAAAGGCGGTATTAATGTCACTGGTAGTTCCAGCGATTACTCCGACGATAATGGCCACGGAACGCATGTAGCCGGAATCGTAGGGGGTCTCAATAATGACATTGGTATCGTAGGGGTGATGCCTAAGGTGGACCTTTACGCGGTGAAAGTTTTTAACTCCGCCGGTGAAGGATCCTTATCGGATATCATTCGCGGGTTACAGTGGTGCATTAGCAATAAAATAAAACTAGTAAATATGAGTTTTGGTTCAGCCACTGATAATGCGACTTTTCGGGAAGTATTTATGAATGCGGAAAAGGCCGGCATAATTATGGTTGTTGCTGCGGGTAATGACGGCAATGAACATATAATGCAATATCCGGCTAAATATCCGGAAACCATTGCCGTTGCTTCCTTAAATGAAATGAATAATATCAGCAGTTTCAGCAGTTATGGCCCCGAAGTAGATATTATTGCGCCTGGAGAAGATATTCTTTCCACGTGGAACAACGGCGGCTACAAAAAAATGAGTGGTACCTCCATGGCTGCGCCGCATGTTACTGGAGCGATTGCCCAAATGTTAAATTATTGGGGAGATTTAACTCCAGCGCAAGTCCGGCAGTTACTCAAAATAACTACCCATCGGCTGCCGCTGAGGAGTGAACAGCAGGGCGCTGGTCTGATTGATGTTTCCTTAGTCATGCGCGTAAATCCAAGAGCGCTTCAATATCAGCGAATGGTCGCTGCATATTCCGGGCCGAGGTAGTTGGAATTGAATAGTCAAATCAGCCTTTCAGCTTTAGCGGCAATTGATCAGCTGCTTCCGAGGAGTCTTGGGTATCCAGGGCTCCTTAATTGTTAGATTCAATATTAAATTAATCAAGCCAGTCAGAATCGGGAGAGACGGATTTTTCAGTGCGTTCCCAGCTAATATCTGGAACACCAAAGTCAAAAGTGTTATAATATTATGAAACTAAGATTTCTGCTTATCATTGCATTTTTTATTAAGAAAAGAAGGTATTTTAAAAATGCTGTCGAAATTTTAAACGTGAGGAGGAGGGCCTTTGTTAAAAGATAGTCATGAAAGCAAGGAAAGGTCTGAAGGTCTCTCTCGGGAACTTTTATTTGTCACGGGTTACGGTAAGCTTCCACTCACTTCTGCAGCCTCAAAAGTATACGAAGCGATTGTGGTAGCGGTAACTATTGATCCGGCCAACTCAATAATCGTTGAAGCAGATTCTAATCTAGTAACCGCCCTAGGCAGGGATTTTTTAAGAAACTTAGTAGAAGGTTACTGTCTGGACGATGGAGTGGAGGGTCTGGAAGAACGATTTGAGAAATACTATCACGGCAGCGCCCGCCGGGCATTGGTTACTGCTCTGTACAATATTTATAATCGCTACGAGGCATTCCAAAAAAGAGCATCGATTGAAGATTTAGATTAAAAACCTGCAAACTTAACTTGGTAACGCGGTATAGCCGAAGAAACGATTACATACGCTAAACTTATATAATTTAATATTGCTGAAAAACATTGTGGTTTAACAGCTGCAATTGTTTCCGTGTGCAAGTAAACCATTTAATATTTAATAATAGTGATCACTTAGACTGCCTGGATTTGAGCAAGGATTATTTTAGGGAGGGGGGCATTTTGCAGCCTTTCATCTATGGTTAGCTTTGCCTCGGCCTTGGGAAAGGCTCAATAAAATACAGAATCTGCTGTTTTAGCTCCAGATTCTAATGAAGGTTTTGGCTGGTTGTTGCAGAATCTCAAGGTGGGATCGACAATTCGGTTAGGACAACCCGGATCTAGAAAAGGTGAAAACCATAGATAAAGTTCCGGGTGGATTGCGACGTGATGGAGGGTTATGGTCAATTATTTTGCCGAGATAGGCCAAGAGGTCTTTTCTTAGGTGCTCGGTTATCTGCGGCAAAAAAGAAGAGGGTATAACGAAAGGAGTATTTGTTGGAATGGCTGATTTTTTAACAACTGCTGAAAAGTTAGAATCATTTAGACAGAGAGATGCTAAGATCAACGCCATGGGCGGCGAAAAAATGGTGGAAAAACAAAAAGCCCAGAATAAAATGACCGCTCGGGAACGGATTGATCTGTTTTTTGACGCTGGCACTTTTGTAGAAATTGATAAGTATGTTACTCACCACAGCACCTTTTTCGGGATGGAAAAGAAAGAAGTACCGGCAGACGCCGTAGTTTGTGGTTATGGTAAAGTTAACGGCCGTACCGTTTTCATCTTCTCGCAGGACTTCACCTCCGTTGGCGGTTCCATGGGAGAATGGCAAGCTAATAAGATTTGTAAAATGCAGGATATGGCCGTTTCGATGGGCGCTCCCATCGTAGGCTTCAATGATTCCGGCGGGGCGCGGATCCAGGAAGGGATGTACTCCCTCAGTGGATACGGCAAAATCTTCTTCCGTAATACCCGGGCATCCGGGGTTGTTCCCCAAATCACCTGTATCATGGGGCCCACCGCGGGCGGCGCGGTTTATTCTCCAGCCATTATGGACTACATCTTAATGGTTAAGGGTACCGGCCAGATGTACATCACTGGTCCCGACGTTATTAAAGCAGCTACCGGCGAAATTATTACCCATGAAGAACTCGGCGGAGCAGTAACCCATACCAAGATTTCGGGTAACGCGCACTGGGCTTGCGAAAATGATGCCGATTGCATCGCTAAGGTTAAAGAACTCCTGTCCTATCTGCCGCAAAGCTGCCGGGAAAAAGCGCCGGTTATCGAATGTACCGACCCGGTCGATCGGGCAGAAGAAAAATTAAACACCTTTATTCCTGATTCCTCGAACCGCGTTTTCAATATGCGGAATCTGATCAAGCTGGTCGTAGACAATGGGGAAATCCTGGAAGTCATGAAAGACTATGCTCAGAACATGTTAACCCTATTCGCGCGGTTAAATGGTCAGACCATAGGCATCATTGCGAACCAGCCTCAGTTTATGTCTGGCTGCTTAGATTTCAACTGTTCCGATAAAGCCGCTCGGCATATCCGTTTCTGCGATGCTTTCAACATTCCGATCGTTACCTTTGTGGACGTACCGGGCTTCCTACCTGGCAAAAACCAAGAGTGGAACGGGATTATCCGGCACGGCGCCAAAATGTTGTACGCTTATGCGGAAGCCAGTGTGCCGAAATTTACGGTTATCACTCGGAAAGCATACGGCGGCTCCTACATGGCTATGTGCAGCAAAGACATGGGACCGGATATGGTTATTGCCTGGCCGACCGCTCAAATCGCGGTCCTCGGCGCTGATGCTGCCTGCAACATCATCTTCCGGAAAGAAATTGGCGGGGCTGCAGATCCGGAAGCTAAACGGGCAGAGCTGATTCAAGAATACGATACCCTGTTTAATAACCCCTACGTTGCAGCTGCTAAAGGTCATATTGACTGTGTCATCGAGCCTAAGCTGACTCGCCAGACCCTTATCAGTGGTCTGGAAGCCTTTAAGAATAAGGTTGACAACCTTCCTTGGAAGAAACACGGCAATATCCCGCTATAGTTCAAAGGCTAGAATCCCACAAGCTATGTAACAACCGAGCAAGGCTCGAAACTACACGTCGCTTTCTAATAAATTTGCCCTTCCGGCTAACGGAAGGGCTTTCTTATAATATAATAGTAATAGATAAAAGTTAACTGTTTGAGTCTAAGTGGGGTGATGTTGTTTTGCCGGAGGCCAAGTTTAAAGGAATGGTCCAGGTATATACGGGAAACGGAAAAGGGAAAACTACTGCTGCTTTAGGTTTAGGCTTGCGCGCCGCCGGCCGGGGTTTGCGCGTTAAGATGGTGCAATTTATGAAAGGCACGGATACCGGTGAATTACACTCGGTTAAGTTATTAGGCGATAATTTTGAGATTGTCCGTTTTCAGCAGACGACCAAATTCATCTGGTCCTTATCCAAAGCCGAAAGGGAACAATTGCGGGCGGACATCCAGGAAGCCTGGGCCTGGGTGCTTAGGGCAGCGACTGAGGGAAAGTGTGATTTATTAATATTGGATGAAATCCTGGCGGTAATCGAAAATGATTTGCTCGACCTGGATTCGGTATTGAACTTGATTAACAATCGCCCGTCCCATCTGGAAATTGTCTTGACTGGCCGAAATCTGCCTTTACCAATTTTGGAAGCAGCTGACCTCGTAACGGAAATGAATGAGGTAAAACATTATTTTCATGCTGGAATCCCAGCTCGTCGCGGAATCGAATATTAGCCTAGCGGTATAATGTCAAGCCCCTAAAAAAGATAAATTGGAAAAAAGGTTG
>CAZKWP010000051.1:0-14282 GCA_964556555.1 uncultured Syntrophomonadaceae bacterium | reverse complement strand
ATTAAATTAGCGCGCAATCTCCATATCCACGGTTATGAAGCGGCCAGTAAAGACAATTCGCATTACCTGCAATTTCCCAGTCAAGCGATGGCGGCTGCTTACCTAAAATTAAAGACTTCCGCTGCGGATTCCGTTGATAACCTCTATGCGCAAATTCTGGACCTGGGGACATTTACCGCCGATAATTTGGCGTTAGTCCAGAAAAAGGTCCGGGAGCATTGGACTATTTTAGAAGAAAACTTATTAAGCGCCAAAGACAAGAATTACACCAAAGACAATAATTGCACCGAAGACAATAATTGCACCGAGGACAAAAATTTATCAAGCACCGGCGACAGTCGAAATTCTCTGCCTGACCCGCAGAGTGCGGTAATTGAATGTGCCCGGAATGTGGTGGTAAAAGGTCCGCTGGTATCCTTGCCCAATGTGCCGGTAGAAATTTTTGGGGCCTGGTCAAGCGCTGATCGCCAGGAAATAGAGGGAGTTCGCAGCGTAAATAACGCCATGAAAGATTACCTGGAGTCCAAACACCCGGTACAGCCCTTGTGCGTGGCCGTATTTGGTCCGCCCGGCGCCGGCAAATCGTTTGTAGTCAAGGAGATCGCCAGAGGCTTGGGGATCCCGGAAAAGGCTCAATTAACCTTCAATCTTTCGCAATTTGAAGCGCCCAGTGAATTGGAGATCGCTTTTAGTGTGATCCGGGACTTAAATCTTAAAGGAATTATGCCGCTGGTGTTTTGGGATGAATTTGATACGCCATGTGCCAATCAGCCTTTAGGGTGGCTGCGTTACTTTTTGGCGCCAATGCAGGACGGTGAGTTTGCGGATCACGGAGTAGTGCGGCCACTGGGTGGCGGAATTCACGTTTTTGCGGGTGCAACCAGCCATTCTTTTGCCGAATTTCAAATCGGCGACACGGCCGAGGATCGGGCTGCCAAAAAACCGGACTTTGTCAGTCGGCTGCGCGCTTATATCAATATTCGGGGAATCAACGGCAATCCCAATACGGTTGAAGACCGATTGTACATGATCCGCCGGGCTTTCATCATAAGGCAGTACTTAGAAATATATGCGCCGCAGATCATGAAAAATGGGGAATTTGCCATCGAGGCCGGGGTTTTGGATGCCTTGCTTCGGGTGACTAAATATACGCATGGTGCCCGTTCTCTGGAAAACTTAATTAAAATGAGCAGTTTGGCGGACAAACGCAAGTTTGAATTATCCAGTCTGCCGCCGGACCATATTATCGAGATGCACGCCAACGTAGCTGAATTTAAAGCATTGGCCAACATGGAGCACCGGGAAATGCTCCGAATTGGGATTGCGGGTGAGGACAACCTTGCGCCGGAGCAGATAGAAAAACTGGAGCAAACGATTGAGGAAGTAATCAATTTAATTGAAGCGAATTTTACCCAGCATTACCTCACGGTCTTCTCCCCCTTGGCCGCGGGGGCGGATCGGTTGGTGGCCCGTCAGTTATTGAGCCGGGAAGCAACCCGCTTGATTGCGGTTTTACCGTTTCCCAAGGAGGAATATCTCAACGAGTTTGGCCCGACGGATAATTATGCGCTGGATCGCCAGAGGGCGGAGTTAAGTCGAGAACTGAAATACTGGTTCTCGCAGAAGGCGACTGAAATAATTGAGATGCCTCCCTCCCCGACGCGAAAGGCGGCCTTTCTTAAAGCAGGTCAGTTTATCGCTGACCACAGTGACCTCTTGATTGTGCTTTGGGATGGAAACCGCTCTAATTCAATTACCGCGCAAATTGTGGCGCAGGCGGAAAAGATCCATAAACCGATCTGCCACATCTGGGTGAATCCTAAACCGGGGGATTCTCGAAAGCCTTATTTCGAGATAGAATGTGGTGAGATTAAATCTAATAATTTTTCGTTTCCAACTTAAGGGGCTTTGTAAATGTTCAAACGTTAATAGTCTGACGTTAATAGTCTGAAGAAATATTCTAAGGAATATCTAAGGAATAGTTTAAGCAGCAATATAAGCAGTACTTTAAACAAATGGGAAAGACATTTGGCATGGTTCTAAACGGAAAAAGAAAGGCTGGTCAGGATGCAGTCAGAAAAATCAAACCGTAAATGGCTCTGGTTTTTGGGAGTGCTGGGGGTTCTGCTGGTTGCGGGGACCCTGGCGATCAGCCAGGATTATTTAGGGTTAAGGCAGCCTTGGCTTGCGGGATGGGACAAACTAGGAATAACCGGGGAGCCTAGTCTGCCAGTGCAGGGTTCTCCCGCGCCGACCCCGGAGCCGGCTGAGGATACCGTCACTTTAAACGCGGTTGGCGATGTGATGCTGGCCCGCAAGGTAGGCCGTTTAATTGAGGCAAACGGTACGGATTATCCTCTGCGGCAAATCGGAGCGGAATTAGCGGCCGGGGATATTACTTTTGCGAATTTGGAAAGTCCGATAGCGAACAGCGGCCGTCCGCTGCCCGGCAAGCAGATTTGTTTTCGGGCCGCCCCAGCGACTTTAGCCTCCCTGACCCTGGGCGGGTTTGATGTGCTCAGTCTGGCGAATAACCATGCTGTGGATTATGATTCCCCGGCCTTGCTGGATACCCTGGAGCTGCTCGCCCAGTCCGGGATTAAAACCGTTGGCGCGGGAGCGGATATTAACGAGGCCCGGCAGCCGGCGATCCTGGAATCTAAGGGAATTAAACTGGCTTTTTTAGCCTATAGCGACTTGGCTGATGTTTTCTTCAGTTCGAAGTACCCCCGGGCGCATAGGGCTACGGCGGACCAGTCGGGGGTGGCTCCTTTGGAAGAACGTCTGATTTTGGAGGATATTCAGGCGGCAGCGCAGCAAGCGGATCTGGTGGTCGTTTCCTTGCACTGGGGGACGGAGTATACCGATCAACCGAGCAAACAACAGCGGGAAATGGCGCACCGGCTGATTGAGGCCGGGGCAGACGTGATTTTAGGGCATCATCCCCATTGGCTGCAGGGACTCGAAGTATACCAGGGAAAGCTGATTGCTTATAGTCTGGGGAATATGGTCTTTGACCAAAACTGGTCTGAACCGACCCGGGAGGGTTTGGTGCTGCAGCTTAAATTGGATCGGCAAGGGGTGCGGCAGGCCTGGGTTCGGCCAGTCTTTATTCAGGAGTCCCAACCTGGGTGGGCGACTGGGCCGCGGCAGGAAAAACTTAACCGGCAAGTGACAGAACTCTGCCGCAAACTGAACACTGCGTCTCAGATTGAAGGCGGATGGGTAAAATTGGAGATGGGGAATAATCCGGCCAGCGACTAAGACCGGCCAGTCGATTTAATGAGTGTTTTAACGAGCGGAGTAAAAAAAGAGAACGAATAAGCGGTGTAACAAGCCATTTAATATGTGTGATTTAATAAGCGATCAGCAAGCGATATAATAGGCGATTAATAAGTGATCAACACGTGATTTAACAAGAGATGCGATCAACAAGTTAAATAAGCCGGTTTAACAGGAGATTCACCTAAAACCGGTAAGGAGAAGGGGTTAGTTTTGAACGAGCAGAACCTGGTTAAAGAAAAATTCATGATCTTAGACGGCAACAGCCTGACCCATAGAGCTTTTCACGCCATAAACTCTTTAACCACCAGCCAAGGCGTAGCCACCAACGCGGTTTATGGATTCACCAACATGCTGCTTCGGCTAATCGAGGATGAAAAGCCTGATTACCTGGCCGTGGCTTTTGACAAGGGAAGGGTTACTTTTCGGCATACCGAGTTTGCCGACTACAAGGCGCAGCGGGCAGCTACCCCGGAAGACCTGCGGCCGCAGTTTGCCCTGATCAAGCAGGTTTTACGGGCTATGGGAATCCCCGTGTTTGAACTGGATGACTACGAGGCGGATGATTTGATCGGCACCTTAACCCTGCTGGGGGAAAAGAAGGGGATGCATGCGGTAATTGTTAGTGGGGACAAAGATATGCTGCAGCTGGTTGACCGCAATACCAATGCCCTGGTTACCCGGAAGGGCATCACTGATCTGGAGCGCTATGATTTGGCGCAAGTAGCGGAAAAGTATGGAGGATTAACGCCGCAGCAATTGATCGACGTCAAGGCTCTGCAAGGGGATGTTTCGGATAACATTCCGGGAATCCCTTCGGTCGGTCCCAAGACAGCCGTCAAACTGATTCAGGAGTTTGGGAGTGTTGAGGAACTGCTGAAGCGCCGGGGAGAAGTGCGGGGCAAACTGCGGGGGTTGCTGGATGAACTGGAGGAACAGGTTATCCGCAGTAAGTGGTTGGCAACGATCGTCCGAGACGCGCCGATTAAAGTGGACTGGGAGCAGTGCCTGTACGCCGGGCCTAATTTTGAAGAATTAATCGGGGTTTTTCGGGAATTGGAGTTTCGCAGTCTGATTAAGCGGTTAGCCGGGCAGATGGCCAAAGCCGCGGCCAGGCAGGCAGCCAATCCGATTGCTCCGTTATGTGTGGGAACAGTTTCAGTTTCCTATCCCGGATCTGCCTCCAGCCAGCTAGCGGGAGGAGCGGAAGGAAGCGAAACGAGCAGCCTGACTCAGGGGGAAAAGACTGAGGCGAGCGGTACGGCCGGGGGAGAAGGAGGCAAAGATCAGGACCAGGATCAGAACCTAAACCGTGATCAGGAACCGGCGTACCGCTTAGTGCGGGATGAGGGAGACCTCAAAGCATTGGCTGAGGCCCTGCAAACATATAAGCGGCAAATAAAAAGCGGGAAGAATCCAGGAGCGGCGGTGCAGCCCCCGGCGATGGGAGCGCCCAGTCCCGCTGTTGCCATTTATTTGGATTCCGGCAACTCGCACCGGCTGCGGGAGGAACCGATTAGCCTCAGTTTGTGCTGGGAACCCGCCCGGGCTTGGCAGGTTTCAATCTCCGCTTTCCCTGAATCGGCGGAAGAAACAGCATCTTCTGAATCGGAAAGGAAAACAGCAGCAGCTGAAGCAGGTGAAACTGGCTTTGCGTCTGAGCTGCGCGAACAATTAAAATTTTGGCTTAAGGATCCTGAACTTCCTAAGGTTTTTCACGATGCCAAGGCCGCGCTCCTGATCCTTGGGCAGTTGGGTCTGCCGGTCTGCGGGATTGCGGGCGATACCCTGCTGGAGGCCTATTTGACCAATCCCGGCTTGGCTAAGTTAAGCTTGGAGGATTTAGCCTTACAGTATCTCAATCAACTCCTGTTGCCGGCGGATGATTTAGTCTGGTCGGGGTGTCGCCGGGCGGAGGCCATTAACGATTTGCACCAATTCCTCCTGCCCAAAATTGCGGAAGCGGAATTAGAGCACCTGTACCGAGAGGTAGAATTGCCGCTGGTGCCGGTTTTAGCGGAAATGGAAAAGACCGGCGTTTATCTGGATGCTGAAGCCCTGGAGGGCATGTCTAAAGAACTGGGGCAGCGGATCGAGGAGCTCACGCAAGAGATTTATTTGCTG
This sequence comes from uncultured Syntrophomonadaceae bacterium, assembly GCA_964556555.1. GTDB lineage: Bacteria > Bacillota > Ch66 > Ch66 > Ch109 > CAYXHK01. Next base: position 8,876 of record CAZKWP010000051.1, on the reverse strand, counting down.
GCTGGAGAGGAGTTTAACGTTAACTCAACCCGGCAGTTGGGGGTTATTCTATTTGAAAAACTCGGTTTGCCAGTCCGCAAAAAGACTAAGACGGGTTACTCAACGGACGCCGAGGTTTTAGAGGAATTAGCGGACCTGCATCCGATTATCGGTTATATCCTGGAACACCGTCAGTTGGTTAAACTAAAATCTACTTATGTGGACGGGATGCGGCACCTGATCAACCCGCGCACTGGTAAGGTGCATACGACCTTTAACCAAGCCATCACAGCGACCGGGCGGCTGAGCAGCACGGAGCCCAACCTGCAGAATATCCCGATTCGGCTGGAGTATGGCCGCAAGATCCGCAAGTTTTTCGCCCCCTCGGAACCGGGTTGGCTGATCTTAGCCGCGGATTATTCTCAGATTGATTTGCGGGCTTTAGCCCATATCTCCGGTGATGCGGAGCTGATCAAATCCTTCCAGGAAGGCGGGGATATTCACACCCATACGGCGGCGCAGGTTTTTGGGATCCCAGAGGCGGATGTGACCAAAGAAATGCGCTATCGGGCCAAGGCTGTCAACTTTGGAATTGTTTACGGCATGAGCGATTTTGGGCTGGCCAAGGACTTAAAAATCAGCCGCACCGAAGCCCGGGAGTATATCGATCAGTATTTTGCCACTTATCACGGGGTACGGGCGTTTATGGACCGGGTTGTCCAAGAGGCCCGGGATAAAGGCTATGTCACCACCCTCTTGGGCCGGCGCCGCTATCTGCCGGAGATTTTCAGCAGCAACCGCAATGTACGGGGGTTCGGGGAGCGGGCCGCGCTGAATACCCCGATTCAGGGGACGGCTTCGGATATTATTAAGGTGGCCATGTTAAAGGTCGCTCAGGAAATGAAGGCGCAGCAGTTGCAGTCGCGGATGCTCCTGCAGGTGCATGATGAATTAATCTTCGAGGTGCCGCCGGCGGAACTGATCGTTATGACCGCTCTGGTGAAAAAGGCCATGGAGAATGCCGTGACCCTGCGGGTTCCGCTAACGGTGAACCTGGAAGCGGGTCCGAACTGGTATGACCTGAAAAGCGTAGATGCAGATATCGAAGATTTAAGCTGATTCGAGACTTAAGCTGTGGAAACCTTGAGGTCTTATAAATCTAATACTAACCTATGTTGAAGAAGCCGTAATGCTAATGCTGGCGATTGATGATGATTCGAAGGTATAGAGATGATGAGACGGAGCAGAGAATGGGGGATTTATTTTGCCGGAGCTGCCAGAAGTTGAGACCGTAAGACGTTCTTTAGAGCCGCACTTGGTTGGCTTAAAGATTACCAGGGTGCAGATCCTGCTCCCGAAGATTGTGCGGCACCTGCCCTCAGAGCGCTTTCAGCAGATTTTAACCGGCCGGGAGTTTCAGGCGTTGGCGCGCCGGGGCAAGTACCTTCTAGCCCAACTGGACGAAGGGTGGACCCTGGTGGTGCATTTGGGGATGAGCGGCCGGTTGATTTACGCGCCGGCCGGGGAAAATTGTTTTGGGGAGCACGGGCAGACGATTCCCCGTCACGTCCACGCGGTTATAACCCTGGATGACGGCGGCCTGTTATACTATCATGATTTGCGGCAGTTTGGCTACCTGACGGTTTGTCGGACCGGAGAGTTCACGGCGATTAAAGGACTGCAGAATCTGGGGCCGGAACCACTGGGCGAGGAATTTAAGCGGGAAACGCTGCAAGCGGCGCTTTGCGGGCGCAAGGGCCGGATTAAGCAGCTGCTGCTTGACCAGAACTTAATCGCCGGCATTGGAAACATCTATGCGGACGAGAGTTTGTTTGCAGCGGGAATCCATCCGGAAAGGACCGGCGATTCCCTGACGCTGGAGGAGTTTGAAAAACTGTACCAGGCCATTCGCAAGGTTTTGCAGCAAGGAATTGAGTACCGGGGTACCTCGATTACGGACTACGTAGACGGGGAGGGGCAGCCGGGGGATTTCCAGAATTGCCTTCAGGTTTACCGCCGGACTGGTCAAGAATGCCTTTGTTGTGCTGGGGTCATTCAACGGGTCAAGGTCGGGGGCCGCAGTTCCCACTTCTGCCCGCATTGCCAGCCCAAGCGGGCAGCAGAGGCAGCAGCCAAGCCCCGCGCCGGCAAGGCGGATTACGCCGAGCATTACGCTGAGAAATGCGCTGAGGATTGCCCTGAGGAATAAGTCAATAACTGCGCGGGGGATTGCCCCGAAAAATACTAACTGGATTACAAGGGCCTTTGTTGATTCGAGGGCCTTTTTTATTTTGAGGAAAGGCGATATCACTAAAGGGATTGAGATATATCGGTATCTATATTAACAGACTAGCCTAGCGGTCAATTCTCTGAGACCGTACGACGAAGTTCATCGGGATAGTTCCAGCGCATTCCGTCTATAGGCGGCGTCTAGTTTTCTGATTGGGGAGGTTTCGGCTAACGCGCTAAAATACCGAGTAGAGCGAAGCATAATCTTTAGACTGCACATGGAGAAGCAGCTATGGTTAATCATTCGGACGGGGTTCGACTTCACCAGGAGGAAAGCCGTTCAATCTCCGAAAATGTAACCTGGGGACAGCGCAAACGCATAGCGGATGGTAAAGTCAGCATGCCTTATGCCCACTTCCTTGGTTACGAAAAGGGAGAGGATGGGTTGCCCAAAATCGTAGAAAAGGAAGCGGAAATAGTACGTCTGATTTACAGAATGTTTCTTGAAGGTAAAACGCCTTCAGCCATTTCAAAACGCCTCGCCAATCAGGGTATTCCCTCGCCATGCGGCAAGAAAACCTGGCAAGTGGCGACAGTAATAAGCATTCTGACAAACGAAAAAAATAAGGGGGACGCACTTCTGCAAAAACGCTTCACGGGTGGATTTTCTCACCAAAACCACCAAAAGTGAACTAGGCGAGGTTCCTTAATACTTTGTTCAGAACAGCCACCCAGCCATAATTGGGCCGGATGGATTTGATGCGGTACAGAATGAAATGGAACGGCGTAAAAAGCTCGGCCGACCAGTCAGTTGCCACAGTCCGTTTTCAGCAAAAATTATTTGCGGAGAGTGCGGCGGTTTATACAGCCCCAAGGTCTGGGGTTCAAACACACCAAATACCGGTGCACAGTGTGGCGGTGCAATAAAAAGTACAAAAACGATAAACCTTGTCCAACACCCCATCTAACAGAAGAAGAAATCAAGCAGCGAGCTATGGATATAGCTTAAGAAACATTAATTAACCCAAGATAGTTTGGCATTAGATAGACGAAATAAGGCTTGTCATAATTTTACAGTGGAGAATAATCTGGATACATCCATGGTTGGGATTTCCGTAAGGCATTAAAAGGGTGGGAGAATTATCTCCCCCCTTTTAATTATAGTAAAGGGCATTTGAACTTAATTATTTCTTCCTGCCATGCTTAAATGTATGACAACAGGTGCCTTCTGAGGATTCTACTTTGTTTCCTTCAGCGCTCGACCTAACCTCGATTTCATCGGCGTGGCACTCAAACTTCTGATTATGGAAACACTCTTCACACATGCAGCGCATTACTCGTGACAAATCTATCGCCTCCTTTTTAATTAGATTTCCCCAGCCATGGATTTATTATTTACTATTGTCATTTGGGGGAATTAGGGCTTATTTATAGGGCAAACTATTACACGTGAAGATTGGAAGATCAATTTTTAGTGCATACAGTTTTTAATGAAGTGGGGGCGAACAAAATTGATGATGTGGAATTAGGGGTGATATAGTCCTGTGTTCTCCTGGATGATGGTCTGTATGATGTTGGGAATTATAGTAGTTCACATTATATTTTTAATTGCTTGGAGATTAATGAGAGCCCATTTGTATATCGCAGAAAGTTTTAAGGAGATTACCCAGAACTATAAATCCAAATCAATCGGAAATGAATAAAGGAGAAAGTTAATTGGCAAGAAAGGCTTTAATAGCAAAACAGAAAAAGGGCTCCCAATATAAGGTTAGGGCATACAATAGATGTAAATTATGTGGGAAGCCTCGTGCGTATATGAGAAGATTCGGCTTATGCCGGATTTGCTTTAGAGATCTAGCACACAAGGGTGAACTGTCCGGGGTGAAAAAGTCAAGCTGGTAAACAATATCTAGTTCGGAGGTATTTGTATAATTATACTTTCTAGGGGAAACTTATAACTGGCGTTTGGGTAATGTTATTTCCAAAGCCAGTAATAAATGAAAGGGGGAAGAAAAATGTCAAAACAGGAAGTACAGCAATGTATCGATCACTGCAATAAACTAGCACAAGATCTTCGCTCCATGAGTAATTCTGAAAGCAATGCTCAAATGAAGCAAAAAATGTTTGAAGCATCTCATCATATCGACCTGTGCGTTACCGAGTGCAGTTATGTCACTCAACGTCCATAATTTAGAACTGAAAATTTTTAACCATATGGAGGTGAACATTATGCCTATGAATCAAGGAATCCAACAATGCCGTGATCACTGTGAGAAACTCGCCAATCAGATTCGTACAATTGCTAATAGTACTACTGACCAGCGTTCCCGGGAAATGCTTACTTTAGGAGCTTCACACCTTGAAATGTGTATTCATACTTGTGATGAGGTATTGATGATGCCTTAGGTTGTAATCTCATTATTTCTCCACCTAACCTCCTTATTATGGGCCCGCTTCCTGGTTGTAAGATAACGGTACCAAGCCTGAAGCGGGCTTCATAAATACTATCTTAAGATTGTCAGTATTAAGGGGACTTGCAGATGTGGGATGCTTTTCTCAACGGCGGCAAAGACCTGCCATTCTGGGCTTTAGCTATCCGGGCTATTATTTTATATATTGCCCTGATAATTGCCACGCGCTTAATGCGCCACCGCCAGGTGGGGATACTATCCGGGCATAATTACCTGGTGGCTGCGGGTATAGTTAGTCTGGCGGCTATTCGCATGGTCAATCCGGAGTCTTCATTGCTATCCGGGCTGGTAATTGTCTTTATATACGCAGGAGTTAACATACTTCTGTCATACCTGGACATTAAATTTCCCAAGCTCATTGACCGCAAACCTGTCGTTCTCATGGAAGGCGGCAGACTTAACAAAAAGAACCTGCAGGATGCCCATGTAACCCTGGATAACTTGATGGGGCAGATCAGACTTAAGGGCGCGCATAACCTTTCTGAAATTGATTCGCTGATATTGGAGCCAACTGGCAAAATATCGGTGATAAAAAAACCAGCCTTTATGCCGGTAAGTCGGCATCAGATGAATCTACCTCCGAAGTATGTGGGCTTGCCTACTGTTTTGGTTTATGATGGTGAGGTTCAAAAGGACAACTTGAAGCTGCTGGGACTCGATCTAAAATGGCTTAGAGATAAGGTACAACAGCAGGGGGTTGCAGATCCCTCCCAGGCTTTCTTTGCCCTGTTGGAACCAAGCGGACAACTCTTTGTCAGTACTTAAAGGAGCATTTTATGGATTCTATCAGCAGTATACTCGGAACATCAGAACACCTCAGTGTTTGGGGGTTTGCAATTAGGACGATCCTAGTCGGTATTCTCCTCTGGGCGGAAGGAAAGGTATTGCCACATAGGTCCGGAGGTCAGTTTGCAGGCTATGATTTCGCCTTCTTCTGGATGATGGGCGGCGTTACGGCTGCACCTCTATTTGAACCCAAGCTAAATTTTGTAAACACCATAACTATCATAGTAATCATCTACCTGATGCACTACTTGCTATCTTACTTGGCAGTAAAAAACCGTACATTTGCCAAATTTCTTATAGGTCAGCCGGTAGTGGTTATGTCTCAGGGGAAAGTTATCCGGCAAAATATGACCAAAGCTCTGCTTCCGCTGGAGATGCTTTTATCAGAATTAAGGGGCTCTGATGCTCCTAACCTGAATGAAGTAGAAGCGGCGGTCATGGAAACCAGCGGTCATGTAAGTGTTTTGAAGAAATCTGAGGTTCAACCTGCTACACCGGCTGAGCTTAGTGTGCCTACTCTTCAGGGTGGACTGCCCAACTTATTAATTAATGACGGTAAGGTGATTCAGGAAAATCTAAGGCAAATTGGGCATGATGAATCATGGCTGATGACACAATTACAGAAGAATGGAATACGCCGGGTAGAAGACGTCTACGTAGCTCTGATTGACCGGGTAGGGACATTTCATTATTCCGTTAAAATTTAATTATTAGAGGTGATCAAATATGTTAACTGATCAGGAACGGATGAATAATGCGTTTAAAGAACTGCTTTTCCAGGAGGAACAGCTGGCCAAAAAGTACGCCGACATCGCCCAGCAGATAACTGATCCAAAGACGCAATCGATGCTGCAGGGGATGGAGCAGGCTGCTCGCAACCACTACGGCACACTTTCTCAGAAAATGGGAAGCCTGGGAATAGTATAAGGGGGAAATGATATGAATACTATTGATATGCTTCAAGATGCTCTCGCTGTAGAAATTATGCTGCAGGAGAAATACAACCACCACGCAGTTAATATTTCCACTCCACCAGATGTAAGACAATTATTCATCCAGATGCGCGAAGCCAAAATGCAGAATGTAACCCAATTGCAGCAGCAGATCCAGCAAATGATGCAGCAATCTCAAAGCCAGTAAGAAAGCGAGTTAGGAATTTTGTTAAGCTATGGCATAGACGATAAAGGTAAGTGGAACCTTTGAATACGGCAAATATCGTAGGTGTATTCGGCAAATCCATGCTCATTTTTGGAATCGGATACTTGTTTATCCGCCTGATGAAGAAACATTCCATGGGGGCAACTACACCTTTTGACTTTCTTATCACCGTGTTGCTGGGGACCATCCTGGCAGAACCATTGGTAAGCGAACGTATGGACACTATTCTTAGTTCACTAGGGAAGGACCAGGCTTGGCTTATGAATCTGCTCGGCACATATGGTATTGGACAGGAATCTATCGCGAAGATTTCACTGGCCACCCTGGACGGTTTAGGAAAACTTCATGTTGATTACTTTGAGAACAAAATTAAGTTGAACTCATAAAATAAAAGGGCGAGTTTTTACACAAGTTAATTGTAAAACTCGCCCTACAATTTTTTACTTAAAATGAAAGGTCAAAGACTTATTGCTGATAAAATCCTTACAAAACTTCATACCCCGCATTTTCTATGGTCTTTTCTATGGTGTCAAGCTCAACCTTTTCAGGATCAAAGGCAACCATGACTTTTCTACCGGCCAGGTCGACATCTACTTTACTAACTCCGTTCAGGACACTCACTGAATTCTTAACTGAATTCACACAGTGCATTCAGGACATTCCCTGTACGTTTAAAGTCTTCAATTGATTAGGCATAATATCACTTCCTTTCTTATTTTTTATCTTGATCGTTGCCCTCAACTCATGGAGCAGGTTTTTTCGCAATTACAGGCTCTTCAAGCGTTGTGCAGGCTGCGCAACTCATACCCGATATCTAGATAGTTCTTTACGGGTCATGCTGTTATCCTCCTGGAATTGAAGTTTATTCCAATCATTAGCTTTTAACCTAGAGGTAAAATCCTAAACTGAGATATGCTTACGCGTCAGGGGCAAATCGTTAACCAGGCCTTTAGAAAACACTAACTGATGAATGGAAAGGCCGCTATACCGAAAAGACGCCGCACAAGACTGCAAATACAGACGCCACATGCGGATGAACTTGTCATCATATAATTTTCTTACCAAATCTACCTTTTGCTCGAAATTTTTCGACCAGTGATCTAAGGTCATAGCATAATGCATCCGCAGGCATTCCACATCTAAAAGATTGAAATCATACTCTGGCAGGGTCCAAACCGTTTCTCGCAAAGAAGGGATATAGCCTCCTGGAAATATATACTTTTCGATCCAAGGGTTTACTGCTCCCTCTGTAGTATGTGTAATAGTATGCAGCAGCGAAAGCCCGCCCGATTTTAACATATCTCGAACTGCTTTCATATATTCAGAAATGCCAGCTTTCCCGACATGTTCAAACATCCCCACACTAACGATCTTGTCAAATCTTTGCCCTGAAGAAGCCAGTTCTCTATAGTCCATCAACTGAACATCAACCCGGTTGTTTAGACCTAGCTGCTTGATGCGAACCTTACTCTTCTCATGTTGCTCTTTGCTTAACGTTATACCAGTAGCCTTAATTTCGTACTGCTGGGCAGCCCGAATAAGGAGCCATCCCCAACCACTACCTATGTCCAAAAGGGTCTCGCCTGGGTTAAGCTGGAGTTTTTTTAAAATATGGTCTATTTTCTGCAACTGTGCCCGTTCTAGTGTGTCTTGGGTGGTTTCAAAATACGCACAGGAATAGCTCAAGGTGGGATCAAGCCATAGAGCGAAGAAATCGTTGCCAAGGTCATAGTGATGTTCAATATTCTTCTTTTGCTGTTTTATGGTAGGTTGGTGTAATATCGAACCAATCATCTGTAAACCCTTTGCAGCTATCTTTTTACTGACAATTTCTTTATTGAGATAAATCAGTTTAAAGACTTCATCAACATTACCCTCTAAATCGAGCAATCCGTCTACATAGGCTTCACCCAAAGATAGGGCTGGGTTTCTTATTACTTTGCCGATTGCCGCCTTGTCAGTGAAAATTAGTTTAAAACTTGGGAATCCGACACCAAACTTTTCTTCAGTTCCGTCCCAATAGGCTACCGTAAAAGCTCCGGTTTCAATTAAAGTAAACAGACTGCGTATCATTCTCTTCTCAAATTGGTCGGTATGTCTGGACAATAATTTAGCCCGATAAACGGGAGATTCTTTGGTTAATTCTATCTGTTGGGCGGTTCCCCGGCTCTCGTTGATGTTAGACATTAAGCTTATACCTCCATGAATTAATTAACCTATTACGACAGTCTGCCCCAAATAACAGTTGGATAT
>CAZKWP010000050.1:0-14328 GCA_964556555.1 uncultured Syntrophomonadaceae bacterium | reverse complement strand
TAACTGGTTTTTTGGGTCGCCGAAGGCCTCTGTTAGCTATGGAAATAGCCTCCCTGCATCAGTTGGTGCTTACTAATATTATCGGCAAGAGTATGTTGCTCGGTTTTGAACAGGTGTGTGAATCAAATCAGGTTCGCGCCTTCATCAGCCGGGGGATCAAGCTGGGCAGCAAAATTATCGATGATATCGGATCGTTTATGTCCCGGGAAGAACTGCCTTTACCGATGATCTGGGATTCCATGGTTACTAATTCTACCGAACCGAATTTTTCTGATAAGCTGATTATGTACCATATCTTTGTTTTGAATGCCGCCGGTTTTCAAAATATCGGAACCGCTTTGTCCACGGCGCTAAGGCATGATATTTCGGCAAGCTTATATAAAACTCAGTTAGAGATTGCCGGTTACGGGGAAAATGGAATAAATATCATGATTGATAACGGCTGGCTGGAAGAGCCGCCCAGGCTGATTGACCGGAGGGAATTAATTAATAATGATCATTGATTTAGGGGTCGATACAAGGGTCGCTAGTATTAATTTGTTTGTCGGGGCAGCGGCGGCTTTGGTATAATTTATAGTACTAAATTAAAGTGTGCTTAAGATACAAAGAACTACTTATAGAGAATTATATTGTTCTGACAGATGATATAAGATAGATGGATTTTAATTATTAGGGTGGTTTTAATGAAGAAATTTTTTTCTCCGTTGATTTTTTTATTGCTTCTATTCAGCTTCGCAGTTTTTATGCTGGCGGGGTGCGCTCATACCCCCGGCCCAGCCGAAAATTCACTACTTCCAGCCAAAACCTTTACTGAGGACGGAGGTTTCCCCGCACAATCAGCGGTCGATCCTGCGGATTCTGCCGACATGTCAACTAGACCGTCAGCGGCGGTTTCGGCCCCAGCCGATGCTGCAGCAAGAGTAACTGCTGACGGGGTTTATACCACTAAAGAAGATGTGGCTTTTTTTATTCAGCGGTTCGGGAAGCTTCCCCAAAACTTCATCACCAAGCAGGAAGCCCAGAAACTTGGGTGGAGCGGCGGATCCTTGGAGCCTTATGCCCCGAAGAAATGCATCGGCGGCAATCGGTTTGGCAATTATGAAGGGAGTCTACCCGAAAAGAAAGGCCGATACTACACTGAATGCGACATCGATACCCTGGGCGCGGCCAGCCGTGGCGCCAAACGGATCGTTTTTTCGAATGACGGACTGATTTACTACACCAATGACCACTACGCAAATTTCACTTTGCTTTATGGGGGTGAGAAGAAATGAGAAAAACCATTGTGCTTGACGGCCGGGAAATGATTTCGCGGGAGGAGGCCCATGCCTACTTGGCCAGGCGCCTGTCCTTCCCCGATTATTACAGCCGGAATTTGGATGCCCTGCATGATTGCCTGAGCGAACTTGGGGAACCGACGGACCTGGTTATTTACCAATACGACGCCATGAAAAGCCAGTTGGGGGCCTATGCCGCCCGGCTTATGACGGTTTTAACCGGGGCGGCCCAGGAAAACAAGTTTTTACAGATTATCTTTGATTCCGCCACCACCGAGGCCGCCGCGGTTGAGGTTGATTCTGCCGATTCTTCCGCGGGGGGAAAGGTGTCGGAATAAGATGATTTAACGGGCGGATTTGGTTGACAGTTGGATAATGCTTTGCTACGATAAAGGAGTCAGAAAACGAATGCCTGTGAATGTGTTTAACAGTTTTGGTAGGGAGGATAGGGGCCAAGTTGCTTGGTCTGTGTTTCTCCACCAGTCAGGCGAAAGTGTACCTAGGGTTCCGCCTTCGCAGAGAAGGGATTGGTCCAAGTGGTACAGACGGGTTTAAAGTTTAAACTCGTTACACCGTAGGGATAAAAGCCCAGACGGGTAGGTTTCCCTGTTGAGCGGCGAAATCTACCTATCTGGGCTATTAATTTTGCGCTGAATTAAGCATGCTAAGTTTGATAGCCGGACCGGCCGCTGGGATGCGTTTTAGCTGACGCAAGGGCGCAGGTTTTTCAGTTCATCAATGTTTTTGAAGAGGGGATGTTAGATGAAAAAACCGCTGGTAGGCATTGTAATGGGCAGCGACTCGGATCTTTCGGTGCTGCGGGAGGCCGTAGAAACCCTGAATCAATTGGGCGTGGCGCATGAGATAACTATTGCTTCGGCGCATCGAACCCCGGCTCAGGCGGAAGAATACGCGCAGACCGCGGAAGCGCGGGGTCTGGAAGTGATTATTGCCGCAGCCGGCGGAGCCGCGCACCTAGGCGGGGTACTGGCGGCCTGGACCGCGCTGCCTGTGATCGGCGTGCCGATGAAAACCAGCACGCTCGGGGGGGTTGATTCTCTGTATTCCATGGTGCAGATGCCAGCTGGGGTCCCAGTGGCCACGGTCAGTATTAACGGAGCCAAGAACGCCGCGATTTTAGCGGCACAGATTCTTGGAGTCAAATATCCGGAAATTCGAAAAGCCATAAGAGAGCTTAAATTACGGCAGGGGCAGGAGGTTGCGGCCAAAGCGGAAAAATTGGCGCAGCTGGGCGTAAGTCAATATTTGAAAGGGATGGAATCCAAGTGATTGAACGTTATACCCTCCCCGCGATGGGTAAAATCTGGGAAGCGGAAAATCGGTTTCAAAAGTGGCTGAAGATCGAGATTTTGGCATGTGAAGGCTGGGCGCGGTTAGGACAGATTCCCCCGGACGCAGTAGAAGAAATCAAAACCCGAGCCGGTTTTGACGTGCAGCGCATTGCCGAAATTGAGGCGGTGACGCGGCATGATGTCCTGGCCTTTACGACCTGCGTTGCCGAGTATGTGGGCGACGCCTCAAAGTACATTCACTTAGGGATGACTTCCTCGGACGTTTTGGACACGGCCCTGGCTTTGCAGCTTAGGGAAGCGGCTGAAATTATCCTGGAAAAATTAGCGAAGCTAAGAGATATTTTAGCCCGGCGCGCCCGGGAGCATAAATATACGCTGATGGTCGGCCGCACTCACGGCATTCATGCCGAACCGGTAACCTTTGGTCTGAAGATGGCCCTCTGGTACACGGAAAACGAGCGGAATATCGAGCGGCTTAAGCAGGCGAAAGATGCCATCAGCGTCGGCAAGATATCCGGGGCGGTAGGCACCTTTGCCAATATTGACCCGCAGGTGGAAGAATACGTCTGTGCCCAGCTGAGATTAAAGCCGGCTGGGGTTTCTACCCAGATTATTCAACGCGACCGGCACGCCCAGTTTATGACCACGCTGGCGGTAATCGCCAGTTCCTTAGAAAAGTTTGCGACGGAGATTCGCAACCTGCAGCGGACCGATATCCTGGAAGTGGAAGAAATGTTTGCCGCCGGGCAAAAGGGTTCTTCGGCCATGCCGCACAAACGCAACCCCATAACCCCGGAACGGGTGGTGGGTCTGGCTCGGGTGATTCGGGCCAACTCGCTGGCGGCGCTGGAAAACGTGGCCTTATGGCACGAACGCGATCTTACCCACTCTTCAACCGAGCGGGTGATTCTCCCGGACAGCACTATTTTGTTGGATTATATCCTGACCAAGTTTATCGATACCTTGGACAACCTGCTGGTTTACCCGGAAAATATGCGGCAGAACCTGGATCGGACTTTGGGCCTGGTCTTTTCCCAGCGGCTGATGCTAGCCCTGGTGGATAAGGGCGTGCTGCGCGAGACGGCTTACGTCTGGACCCAGCGGAATGCCCAAGAAGCCTGGCGCAGCCGGCAAATGTTTATTGATCTGGTGCTGCAAGACCGGGAAATTATGGAAAAGCTGACACCCGATGAGGTGCGGGGTCTTTTCGATTACGCTTACCATTTAAAGAACGTGGATTATATCTTCCGCCGCGTCGGCCTGGATTAGGCGGGTGGCAAAGAAGCGGAAGGAGTTATTTTAAATGGTGATATATTGTTTGTTGTAAAAAGTCAAGCTCCACCGCTGGAAAGTATCCCAGCGTCTAGCTTATAGAGGTAAATGGCGGTTTGATTTGAAGCAGTCATCTCTGCCGCTGAAAAAATAGCAGCTTAGTTTTAGAATCTCCAAAAGGCGTTAAATTTCAAGGAGCAGTAAGGAGGTCCGCAGAATGGCAGAACGCTTAGAACAACTGTATGAGGGCAAGGCCAAGAAAGTCTACCGAACGAGTGATCCCAACCAGTATATTATTGAATTCAAGGATGATGCCACTGCCTTTAACGGATTGAAAAAAGGGACCATCGCGGATAAGGGGATTTTAAATAATCTGATCTCGTCCCGCTTATTTGCGGTGCTTGCGGAGCAGGGAATCCCCAGCCACTTTGTGGCCCGACTGAGCGATCGGGAAATGCTGGTAAAGACTTTAGAAATTATTCCGGTGGAAGTGGTGGTCCGCAATGTGGTGGCCGGCAATCTGGCCAAGCGGCTGGGCCTAGATGAAGGAATCGTTTTTGATTCCCCGGTGTTGGAATTTTACTACAAGCGGGACGATTTAGGTGATCCGTTAATCAATGAGTTCGTAGTTTTTGCCTTGAAACTGGCTACTCCGGAACAATTGTCTGCCATAAACGACCTGGCTTTAAAGATAAATCGGGTGCTGCAGGATTTTTTGCGCGCCCGGGGGATTGAACTGGTTGACTTCAAGCTGGAGTTTGGCGTCCATCAGGGCGAGGTGCTGCTGGGGGACGAGATATCGCCGGACACCTGCCGTTTTTGGGATGTAAAGACACGGGAAAAACTGGACAAAGACCGCTTTCGGCGGGATTTAGGCGAAGTGGAAGCGGCTTACGCCGAGATTTGGCGTCGGATTGAAAATTAACAGCTGCGGCCGGGAAAGCCAAGCAGGGCTTTCAGGCAAGCAGCAGCCAGGCATAGGGCGATAACGCTGGGATCAAGCTATGGAAGTGAGGGATAGTGAGTAAATGTTAAAGGCAAAAATACATGTAACCTTAAAAAAGGTAATCTTGGATCCCCAAGGGTCCGCGGTACAGAAGGCCTTGTTGTCCATGGGATATCCCGAGGTAGCGGATGTGCGTTTAGGCAAGTACATGGAAGTCGTTTTAAACAGCGATGACCAGGAGCAAGCGGAAAAACAGGTGCAGGAGATGTGCCAGAAATTGCTGGTAAACCCGGTTATTGAAGAGTTTACGTTCACGGTCGAAAAAGTTTAATAACCGGGGGTTGTTTAAAGACAACGGAATCATCAATTAATCAGCAAGCAAAGTATAGCGGCTATCAGTTTTAGCCGATGGCCGATGTAAACGTCGATATTTAAAATAACGATAAATCTTGGAGGGCGGTGGGCCTTTACAATGAAATTTGGGGTAATGGTTTTCCCTGGTTCAAACTGTGACGCGGATTGTTATCACGTAATCCAAAACGTAATCCAGCAGCCGGTAGAATACATCTGGCACCAGGAGCGCTCCTTGGCCGGTTTTGATTGCATCGTCTTACCCGGCGGCTTTTCTTACGGGGATTATTTGCGGGTGGGGGCAATCGCCCGGTTTTCCCCGGCCATGGAAGCCTTAGAGAAATTCGCCCGAGCGGGCGGTTTGGTATTAGGAATCTGCAATGGTTTTCAGATCTTAGTCGAGGCCGGGCTTTTGCCGGGTGCCCTGATCCGTAATCAGAGCCTGAAATTTCGCTGCGCCCCGGCATTTCTGCGGATCGAAAATACGGATACCCCCTTTACCAACCAGGGCTCCGTGGGTCAGGTTCTGCAAGTGCCGATTGCTCATGGGGAAGGCAGTTATTTTGCGGATGAGGCGACCTTAACCGAACTCGAGGCCAATGGCCAGGTGCTTTTCCGCTACTGCAACGCGCAGGGCGAGGTGGTGCCGGAGGCTAATCCAAACGGTTCTTTGAATAACATTGCCGGGATTTGCAACCGGGAAAAAAATGTCCTGGGGATGATGCCCCACCCCGAGCGCTGCTCGGAAGCAATTTTGGGAAACGCGCAGGGTCTGCTTGTCTTTGAATCCCTGCTGCGTTGGTCGGAAAGGGGTGGCGGCTGTGCAGCCCGATAATCAGAATAAGCTGAAAGAGGGAGCCTGGCGGGAGATGGGTTTAACCGACGCGGAGTTTGAGCGGATTAAAGAACTCCTGGGCCGGGAGCCTAACTTCGTGGAACTCGGCATCTTTGCCGTAATGTGGTCGGAGCACTGCGGCTACAAAAGCTCCCGACCCGTATTAAGGTTATTCCCGACTACCGGTCCGCGGGTACTGCAGGGGCCCGGGGAAAACGCCGGGGTCGTTGATATTGGTGAGGGGAAAGCGGTAGTCTTTAAGATCGAGAGCCACAATCACCCCTCGGCTATTGAGCCTTTCCAGGGAGCGGCTACCGGGGTGGGCGGCATTGTGCGCGATATTTTCACAATGGGCGCCCGGCCGATTGCCCTCCTTGATTCCCTGCGCTTTGGACCGATCGAAAACGAACGTGTCCGGCAGCTGCTTAGCGGGGTGGTCGCCGGGATTGGCACTTACGGAAATTGTATCGGCGTGCCGACCGTGGCCGGCGAAACCTACTTTCACCCTTCCTACGAAGGGAATCCTTTAGTCAACGCGATGTGCGTGGGCTTGATTGACCAGCGGGACCTGGCCAAAGGAACCGCCTCCGGGATCGGCAACCCAGTGATGGTGGTCGGAGCCCGGACCGGGCGGGACGGGATACACGGGGCTACCTTTGCTTCGGAAGAGCTGAGTGAAGCCTCCGAGGAACGCCGGCCAGCCGTGCAAGTCGGTGATCCCTTTATGGAAAAATTATTGATCGAGTCCTGCCTGGAAATCATTAAAAAAGGTTATGTAGTCGGCATGCAGGATATGGGAGCCGCCGGGCTGACCAGTTCCTCCTGCGAGATGGCCAGCCGGGCCGGTACCGGGATCGAGATCGATGTATCTTTGGTGCCGAGTCGGGAAGCCGGCATGACCCCTTACGAATTCATGCTGTCCGAGTCCCAGGAGCGGATGCTTTTAGTGCCGCGTCCCGGCTGTGAAGAGCAGGTGCGGGAGATTTTCGAACGCTGGGGACTAAACGCCGTGGTCGTGGGCCGGGTTACGGCCGACGGGATGCTGCGGGTAAAAGAGGGCGAACAGGTGGTGGCGGAAATCCCGGCCGATTACCTGACCGAGGAATGCCCAGTGTACCACCGGCCCGACCGGGAACCCGAGTATTTTGCGGAAGTCCAGAATTTTGATTTGAGCCGGCTGCCCGAACCCGCAGACTATAACCAGGTGCTGCGGCAGCTGATCAGTTCTCCCAACATTGCCAGCAAAGAGTGGATTTACCGGCAGTATGACCATATGGTCGGGTTAAACACCGTGGTTTTGCCGGGTGCGGCGGATGCGGCGGTACTGCGCTTAAAAGATATTAAGCCCAAGGGCTTGGCGTTAACCACGGATTGCAACAGCCGGTTCTGCTACCTGGATCCCTTTAGGGGTGGGGCCTTAGCTGTAGCTGAGGCGGCCCGCAATCTGTCCTGCACTGGGGCGGAGCCTTTGGCGGTTACTGATTGTTTAAACTATGGCAACCCGGAAAAGCCGGAGATTTTTTGGCAGATGCGACAGTCAATTATGGGGATGAGCGCGGCCTGTCGGGTACTCGACACCCCGGTGATTGGCGGCAATGTCAGTCTTTATAATGAAAATCGGGGCCAAGCCGTGTACCCCACCCCGGTGGTCGGGATGGTGGGCCTGCTGGAGAATGTGGAACGGCACTGCACTCAGGGCTTTAAAGCCGAAGGTGATGTAGTGCTGCTGCTCGGGCCTTGGCCAGACGAAATAGGCGGCAGTGAATATTTGAGTTTAGTCCACGGCCTGGAAACCGGTCCGGTTCCGTGGTTGGATTTGAATCTGGAGCGGGCGGTGCAGCAGGTTTGCCGCGATTTGATCCAACAGGGATTAGTCGAGTCCGCCCACGATTTGTCCGAAGGTGGCCTAGCTGTGGCTTTGGCCGAGTGCTGCATCAGCGGCGGGATTGGCGCGGACATCGGGCTGGACCTTAATGCCGCGCAAACCTTGGCTGCGCGGGAAAATGGGTCCGACTTGGGAATGGAGGCAGCTGAGTTTAATCGCTTGGCTACGCCGGCCGATGCAGCCCGAGTGCCCGAGCGGAAACGGGGAGACGTAGTCCTCTTTGGGGAGGGGCCGTCGCGGATAATCTTGTCGGTTAACCTGGACCGTTTGGAGACGGTACAGCAGTTTGTGCGGGCGGCCGGGGTGCCGTTCTCGATACTGGGCGTGGTCGGCGGGACTGATTTAAAAATCTGGGGTCCTCAGGAAGAACCGATTAATCTGACCGTAGCCGAACTTACCCGCTGCTGGGAGGAGGCAATCCCCAAATGGTTGAACCAAAAGAGCTAGAGACAAATTTAGAACAACCTTTTTTCCCAGCCAAACCAAAAGAAGCTTGCGGAATATTTGGCATCTATTTGCCGGGCAGCGGGAACTCCCTATCGGAACCCGCTAAACTGGAAAGCAATGACCGTTTTAAGGAAGCGGAAGCGGCGGAGGTCGGTCCCTGCTCACAGGTCTGTTTAGCGGACGCAAACGAACTGCAAGCCGCCCAGCTAACCCAGTATGGACTTTTGGCACTACAGCACCGGGGACAGGAAAGTGCCGGCATTGCCGTAACCGACGGCCAAAGAATCCGAATGCACAAAGCAATGGGATTAGTCAGTGAGGCTTTTGATGAAGCGAGTTTAGCCAGGCTGCGTGGTTTTGCGGCGATTGGCCATGTTCGCTACCCGACGACCGGTTCAAGTGAACTGGTAAACGCGCAGCCGTTATTGTTTCGTTATTTGAGGGGTTCGGTGGCTTTGGCCCATAACGGAAATTTGACCAATGCCGCCGAACTGCAGGAGTTATTGGCCACCCAGGGTTCCGTTTTTCAGTCAACCACGGACAGTGAGGTTATTGCCAATCTAATTGCCCGCTATTCGCAAAACAACCTGGAAGATGCCCTGATGAAATGTATGATTGATCTTAAGGGAGCGTATGCGCTGGTCGTCTTGGGCGAGCAGAAATTAATCGGGGTACGCGATCCTTACGGATTCCGACCGCTTTGTGTAGGCCGGCTGGGAACCGGCTATGTACTGGCTTCAGAAACTTGTGCGTTAGATACGCTGGGTGCGGAGTTTATCCGGGATGTTAATCCCGGCGAAGTTTTAGTGATTGACGAACACGGACTGAACTCCCGCTATCAGTTACCCTCAGCCAGGAAGGCAGCTTGTATTTTTGAATATGTCTACTTTGCCCGGCCCGACAGTGTTCTGGATGGGATCAGTGTCAGCCGGGTCAGAAGGGAAATGGGCCGGCAGCTGGCTCGGGAGCGGAAAATTGACGCGGATATTGTGATCAGTGTTCCGGATTCGGGTACTCCCGCTGCCTTAGGATACGCTTTAGAATCAGGAATCCCTTTTGCGGAAGGATTGATGAAAAATCGGTACGTTGGGCGTACTTTTATCCAGCCGGACCAGGCGGCTCGAAATATAAAGGTAAAGCTAAAACTGAATCCAGTTAAAGAAACTTTGCAGGGTAAAAGGGTAATTATGGTTGACGATTCTATCGTCCGGGGTACGACCAGTCGCCAGATTGTGCAAATGTTAAGGGAAGCCGGAGCCGCAGAGGTACACCTGTTTATCAGTTCACCTCCTACTATGCATTCCTGCTTCTACGGCATTGATACTGCCGAACGCAAAGAACTGATTGCCGCTAAGCTGGATGTGGACCGGATTCGAGAGTTTATCGGAGCCGACAGTCTGACCTATCTCAGCGAGTCTGGCTTAATGAAGTGTTTCCCCGGATTGGAGAAAGATTTTTGCACGGCCTGTTTCAGCGGAGATTATCCGAGCTAGGAGGGTATCTGTTGAATAGATGGTTTTGATATTTGAATAAATATTAAGGTTTTGATTTAGAGGCAGAAAGCTGGTGAGTTAACTTGACTCAGGGACAGGGAGTGACCTACCGGGATGCCGGCGTAGATATTACAGCCGGGAATCAAGCGGTTGATTTGATTAAACAGCGGGTTAAGGCAACTTGGCGCCCGGAAGTCCTGACGGAGATCGGGGGATTTGGCGGCCTGTTTGCTTTAAATCCCAGCCAGTACCGGGAACCGGTGCTGGTTTCGGGCACGGACGGAGTGGGCACCAAACTGCGGGTGGCCCATGCTTTAAACCGGCACGATACGATTGGGATTGACGCAGTCGCGATGTGTGTTAACGATATTGTTGTCAGCGGCGCGGAACCCCTGTTTTTCCTGGATTATCTGGCGGTGGGCAAATTGCAGCCCGAGCAGGTTGCCGCGATAGTGGCCGGGGTGGCTGAAGGCTGCCGGCAGGCGGGTTGCGCCTTAATCGGTGGGGAAACCGCGGAGATGCCGGGGTTTTACGCAGAGAATGATTACGATATTGCCGGCTTTGTGGTCGGCGTGGTGGAACGTTCTGAAATTATTGACGGTTCTAAAATCCAGGCCGGGGATTCCTTGATTGGCTTGGCTTCCACCGGTTTACACAGCAACGGTTATTCCTTGGCCCGTAAAGTCCTGCTGGAACTGGCCGGTTTCAGTTTAGAGGAGTATAGGCCTGAGCTAGGGAAAACCGTTGGGGAAGAACTGCTCGTCCCTACCAGGATTTACGTACGGACGATTCGGAATTTGCTGCAGGAGCAATTTCCCCTGCGGGGGATGGCCCACATTACCGGGGGCGGTCTGCTGGAAAACGTGCCCCGCATCCTGCCGGCCGGGCTCTCCGCCCATTTTAAGTCAGGGACCTGGCCGGTACCGCCGGTATTTTCGCTGATTCAGGAAAAGGGGCCGGTGGCGCAGCGGGAAATGTTTCGCACCTTTAATATGGGGCTGGGCATGGTGCTGGTCGTACCCAGCGCCGTTGCCGCCGAAATTCTGGCCTATTTGCAGGGACAGGGCGAGTCAGCTTATCTGGTAGGCCAGATTGAGGCCAGCGCCGCCGGCGAGCCGGGTGTGGTAATTTTGGATTAGGATTTTTTGCAGGGTCAAGCGGCAGGCCAATCGCTTGCCAATGGTAGTGTCAAAGGTAACCGGCGTAAGTTGAGCGCCGAAATATTTTGAAGTGTTTTAACGAAGCATAGCAATATTGATAATTTTTAAGGCAGGAGGTACAAGCGTATGGCATTTGTGACCAAGACCAAAAACCGTTATCGGGTAGTCGTGGAAGTGTTAGTCGAGGCCGATAGTATGGAAGCCGCGCAGGAAGAGGCTCTGCGGAAGTTTGCCGTTAATCGGGATAACGTCAGTGTTGTGGAAGTCCGCGAGGAAGAAACCCTGGGCGAGGACTTAACGGAGCTTTCCGAGTTTGATGATGACGAACTCCAGCCGACTTTTACGGTGGTCGTGGAATTCACCGTGGAGGAAGCGAAACACCTTTACAATCTGATGCGGGTAGTTTTCAATAACTTGCAGAAGGATCCCGACTTCACCCCGCTGATGCCCGAAGCGCGGACCATCAGCAAGATGATTGACGCCCTGGAAGACTCTCTGGGGGAAGTTATCCATGGAATCTGAGAAACACCCATTGTTTCGGCAATTTTCGGGAGGGGACTGTCCCCTACGCCTGGCGGTACTCGCTTCCGGCCGGGGTTCGAATTTGCAGGCAATCATTGATTCCAGCCGAAACGGCAGCCTATTCGCGGAAGTTGCGGTGGTGATCAGTGATAACCCGGGGGCTTACGCGTTAACCCGGGCGAAAGACCAGGGAATTCCCGCTGTGTTGGTGGAGCCGTCAACCTACTCCTCCAAAGCGGCTTATGAGGAAGCCCTGCTTAAGGTCTGCGCCGATTACAAAGCGGAAGTGGTGGCCCTGGCCGGGTATATGCGTTTGCTGGGGCACGTTTTTTTATCGCGGTATCCCAGTCGGGTGCTGAATATCCACCCCGCCCTGCTGCCGTCCTTTACCGGGCTGCACGCGCAGCGGCAGGCTCTGGAGTATGGGGTGCGTTACAGCGGCTGCACGGTTCACTTCGTTGATGAGGGGATGGATACCGGCCCCATTATACTGCAGACCGTAGTCCCGGTGCTGCCTGACGATAACGAGGATACCCTGGCGGATAGAATTTTGGTGCAAGAGCACCGCCTCTACCCTCAGGCATTGGAACTGGTCGCGCGGGGAAAAATTCGGATTGAGGGCCACCGGGTTTGGATTGATTCTTAAATCTTAAATAAATTCAAGGGGCGACCAGCTGCGCCGAAGCCGGGCCAGCCGGCATATTCTTTAGCGTTTATCTTTAGCGTTTGAAAAAGAGGTGGATTTATCGATGATTAAGCGAAGAGCTTTAATTAGCGTGTCCAATAAACAGGGGATTATAGATTTTGCCCGGGGTTTGGCGGAGATGGATTGGGAAATCGTTTCTACCGGCGGTACGGCTCAGGCTTTGCAGGACGCAGGACTGCCCGTTACTAAAGTAGCCCAGGTGACCGGGTTCCCCGAGATTTTAGAAGGCCGGGTAAAGACTTTACACCCGCTGATTCACGGCGGCATTTTGGCCCGAAGGGTGCCGGAGCATCTGGCTCAGCTAAAAGAACACCAGATTACGCCGATTGACCTGGTCGTAGTTAATCTGTATCCCTTCCGGGAAACGGTGGCCCGGCCCGGCGTAACCCTGGCCGAAGCCATTGAAAACATCGATATCGGCGGCCCCTCCATGGTGCGGGGAGCGGCCAAAAATTATACGGATGTGGCAATTGTGGTCAACCCTGACCGCTATGACCTGGTCCTCAATGAGCTGCGCGCTGCCGGGCAAGTGCCCGAAACGCTGCGGATGCAGCTGGCGGCCGAGGCTTACGCGCATACCGCGGAATACGATCAATGGATTGCCGCTTATTTGAAGGAACAGCTGCAAGTGGCGGCGGCCGATAATCCAGCGGCGAATTCAGCCGACGCACCGGCAACAACGGAAGCAACTGCCGCACCCGCTGCCGCGGAAGCTACCGCGCTTTTCCCGACCCGGTTTGTGCTGACCGGCGAAAAAGTCCAGGATCTCCGTTACGGGGAAAATCCGCACCAAAAGGCGGCCTTTTACCGGCTGACGCCGACCGCCGGCGGACTGGGAACCGCCAAACAGCTGCAGGGCAAAGAGTTATCCTTCAATAATTTAGTGGATCTGCAGGCAGCCTGGGCGTTGGTAAAAGAATTCACTGAGCCGGCCGCGGTGATTGTGAAACATACTAATCCCTGCGGGACCGCGGAAAGCAGTACCCAGCTTAAGGCTTACCAGCGGGCGTTAGCTGCGGATCCAGTTTCGGCCTACGGGGGAATCGCGGCTTTTAACCAGCCGGTGGAAGGGGAAACGGCGCAGGCGCTCAGTCAGCTCTTCCTGGAAGTAATTGTGGCGCCCGGTTTTTCAGCCGAGGCTTTAGATGTACTGCAGCGCAAGCAGAACCTGCGGTTAATGGCAGTTGACCCGAACGCGGCCGCCGAAAACTTCGAGGTTAAAGCGGTCGAGGGAGGATTCCTAGTGCAGGAAACGGATGATATCGCGCTCAATCCCGAGGAGTGGCAGGTAGTTACTGAACGGCAGCCTTCCGCGGTCGAGTGGGAAGAACTGAAATTCGCCCGCAAAATCGTGAAGCACGTTAAGTCAAACGCGATTGTGGTAACCAAGGATAAACAGACCCTCGGGGTGGGGGCTGGACAAATGAATCGGGTCGGCTCCGCGCGCATCGCCCTGGAACAGGCCGGCGAAAAGGCCCAGGGAGCGGTTATGAGTTCCGATGCCTATTTCCCTTTCCGGGATACGCTCGATGAAGCGGCCAAAGCGGGAATTACGGCAATTATCCAGCCCGGCGGTTCGATCCGGGACGCGGAAAGCATCCAGGCCGCCAACGAGCACGGGATTGCCATGGTCTTTACGGGTGTTCGGCATTTTAAACATTAGGATTAAGTATTAGACCGTAAACGAACCGAGCGGAAGGAAAATCCCGATACTTGAGTAAGATCGCAATTTCTTAACTAAGGCGGCGCAGCCATAAACAAAAGCGGCGCAGCTATAAGCGATAAACTTAACCCATTTCGAACCGGAGGGTTGATTTGTGAAAAAAGACGGATTGAAGATTTTAGTCGTCGGCGGCGGGGGACGGGAGCATACACTGGTATGGAAACTCCTGCAGAGCCCCCGGGTCACCCAGGTTATCTGTGCCCCGGGGAATGCGGGAATTGCCGGCCTGGCCGAAACCGTCAACATTGCGGCTGAGGATATCCCGGGCCTGCTCCGCTTGGCCAAAGAGCGGCAGGTGGACTTGACGATTGTCGGCCCCGAAGCCCCGCTGGTGAACGGGATTGTTGATCAATTTGCGGCTGAGGGGCTGCCGATTTTCGGCCCCAGCGCCAAGGCGG
>CAZKWP010000049.1:0-14389 GCA_964556555.1 uncultured Syntrophomonadaceae bacterium | reverse complement strand
TAAATGGCAATTTAATTGAAGGCATGGCCTGCATTGGTGGCTGTGTAGGCGGGCCGGGCGCTTTGCTCAAGGAAGTAGTGGCGACTAAGCTGGTCAACGATTACAGCCAAAAATCCCCGTACTTTTACAGTCTGGATAATCCTAATTTGAAGGAACAGACTGACGGGGAGAAAAAATAATTTTCTAAATTACCACAAAAAATCCAAAAACATGACAAAAGCACTTGGTTTTGCCGGTGGTTTTATGGTAGCATAACAATAGATGTTTTAATGAACCGCAGATAAAGGAGG
Source organism: uncultured Syntrophomonadaceae bacterium (assembly GCA_964556555.1). Lineage (GTDB taxonomy): Bacteria > Bacillota > Ch66 > Ch66 > Ch109 > CAYXHK01. Next base: position 14,099 of record CAZKWP010000049.1, on the reverse strand, counting down.
TGGCTTCTTAACAAGATGATCATCAAACAAATCTCGGTTTTCCTGGAGAACAAATTTGGCCGCTTAGCCGCGGTTACCCGGATTTTAGGAGAAGCCGGCATTAATATCCGTGCTCTTTCCATCGCCGACACGGCGGATTTCGGCATTCTCCGCCTGATCGTCGATAAACCGAATCAAGCTTACGAAGTCTTGAAAGATGCTCGTTTTACGGTTAGTGAAACCGAAGTTTTAGCGGTAGAAGTAAAAGACGTGCCCGGCGGATTATCCTCGGTTTTACAGCTGATGTCCGAGGCCAGAATCAATATCGAGTATATTTACGCCTTCTTAACCCGGGCCTCAGACGATGCCTTGATCGTTTTCAGGGTAGAAGAGCCGAACGCAGCCATTAAGCTCCTCCAGGAAGCCGGCATTAAGGTCTTGGAAGAAGAAAAGGTTTACAATCTATAAGCCATGGTAAAAAAGATGCAACGGTAACGGTGTCCTGTCTTCAGGAACCGTTATTTTTTTTGGTGCGGCGAAGCCATATCCATCCATATCTTTTAATTTACTTATTCTAGGATTTAAAACTAAAAAAATCCTGAATTTACTGGGATTAGAACATACATTCGAAAGGAAAAAAGAAGCGCCTGGCGAATATTAAGTGGAGTAAAGTGGGGGGTAGTGGAGGATTAGTCGGTTTGATGGGGTGAGTCGGATGTTCATGGGAGAATTTCAGCATTCCTTAGATACCAAAGGCCGGCTAATTATCCCGTCTCGATTCCGAGATGGATTAGGCGAACGTTTTATTATGACCAAAGGTCTGGACCACAGCCTATTTCTATATCCTCTTTCCGAATGGGCCATAATAGAAAATAAATTAAAAACGCTCCCCTTTACCCGAGCCGATGTGCGGGCCTTTGTCCGGTTGTTTTTTTCGGGGGCTTCCGAGTGCGAAATCGATCGACAAGGCCGAATTTTATTGCCGCAAAACCTCAGAGCTTTTGCCCGGATTAATCGGGAAGTTGTGGTTATTGGGGTGTCCTCTCGAGTAGAAATTTGGGCTCGCGAGGACTGGGAAGCTTACAATGAGCGGGCGGAAGAAGCCTACGAAAATATTGCGGAAAGCATTGTGGACCTGGACTTGGGTCTTTAAGGGGAGTTTTGAAAGGTTAAGATTGTTTATGGAAGGCCATGTGCCGGTTCTGCTTGAGGAAACCCTGGAACAGCTGGCCCTGCGGGCAGATGGAATTTACGTAGACTGCACCTTGGGAGGCGGGGGGCATACCCAAGCCATTCTGGGCCGCCTGGGACCTCAAGGACAGGTAATCGGGATCGAACAAGATCCGGCTACCTTAGCCGCAACTCGGAACAAACTTAATAAATTTGGCGACCAGGTGCGGTTCATTCCCGGAAACTTTCGTTATTTAAAAACCTATCTTAATCAGTTAGGTATTTCGCAAGTCGATGGAATCATCTTTGATCTAGGAGTTTCTTCCTTCCAGTTGGATAATGGGGAACGGGGTTTTAGTTATAACCAAACCGCGCCTTTAGATATGCGCATGGACCCCCAAAACCCGCTCTCAGCGCGGGAGATCGTTAATCAATACTCAGAATTGGAACTGACCAGGATCATCCGAGATTTTGGGGAGGAAAAGTGGGCGCGCCGCATAGCACACTTCATAGTGGATGCACGCTCCCGCCAGCCGATCGATTCAACCACCGAACTGGCAGACGTGATCAAGGCGGCCATACCGGCTGCCGCAAGGCGCACCGGGCCGCATCCCGCCCGCCGTACTTTCCAGGCCCTTAGGATTGCGGTTAACGACGAGTTGGGCATCTTACCCGAAGCCTTAGAACAGGCCATTGCCTGTCTCCATCCAGGTGGACGGATTGTGGTGATTTCTTTCCATTCTTTAGAGGACCGGGTGGTAAAAGATACTTTTCGCTTGGCGGCGAACCCTTGTACCTGTCCCCCAGATTTCCCAGTGTGCTGTTGTGGAAAACCCGCTGTATTACGGCTTATCACCCGCAAACCGATTCAGCCCTCCACGGCTGAAATAGAACGCAATCCACGTTCCCGTAGTGCGCGCCTCAGAGCCGCTGAGAAAATTTAAACGGCTTTGTAAGTTCTAATCGAAAGGGAGGTTGAATAATCTTGGTATTGGCTCAGGAAAAATATCGTTTGCCGGATCCGGGTCTAAACGGAGAAGAATCAACCGAGGCCGTTGCTAAGAAAGGTAAACAGAGATCACGCAAACGAAGACCGCCCTTAAAATTGAATTTTGGGGTTCAGTGCTGCTTAGCTTCGGTAATAGTTGGCTTCATTTTTATGGCCGGCATCGCTTTGACCCTTTATTATGTATTTCCCGCGCGCCTAGGCTATCAGATCGTCAGCTTGGAAAAGGAAATACACGATTTGGAACAACAGCAAAAATTATTGGAAGTTGAGGAGGCCCACGCCCGATCCCTTGGACGGATTGAAAGCATTGCCACTACCCAAATGGCTATGTTGCCAATGGAGAATCGAGAAGTTGCCATCGCCGCCGCCAATACCGAATCTAAGGCAAATCTTCAATCAACCGGCAGCAATGGAGGGATGAACCGAGTGGCTTCGAGCAGCAGTCCAGTTGCCAACGATCCCGAGGTTATAAAAGTAGCAGCTGCCAATTCCAACCCTCAACCAGCAGACGGCTCTGGGTCAATCATTCAAGCCACCGCCCGTTTAGTCTCTGGTAAATTTATGACGGCTTCCCGTGGGGCCCGGGCGGTTCCGATTGAGGATTAATCAGGTATTAACTCTATTAACTAACTCTTAACTCTATCTTTTAGTAATTCTATTAACCTCATCTTTAAGGGTGCCAATCACGAGTTAAATTATTATACTGACTGCTTTTTTACTTATATTAGCTTTGCTTCTTGTTTGCTTATTCTGGATCAGCCCACATTTTAAATTGAACTAATAATTTAACGTTTAATTGATTCTTTTTGATGTGGCCTTGGAAATTGATTTTTATAATTTTTTATACAATCAATATAATAAATACCCCAATTTTTGCCGCTGTTCGCTGTTACCGAAGGAAGCGGCAATTTAATTCGAGGTGTGCCGTTGATTAATACTACGATTGCAATTCGCCGGAGAATCTATTGTTTATTCATCATTCTGGGCGTAGTTCTGGCTGGCTTAGTCATCCGGCTGGGTTGGGTTCAGTTTGTCCGGGGGGATGAACTGTACCAGATGGCGCTGGACAATCGGATGCGTGATGTACCGGTGGAAGCGAAGCGGGGAACCATTTATGATCGGAATCACAAAGAACTGGCGCTTAGTGTCAGTTCCGACGCCTTGTATGCCATTCCGCCGGAGGTGAAGGGTTCAGGCGAGGCGAAGCAGATTGCCCAGGAGCTAGCCCAGATTCTAGCTATGGATGAAGAGACGATTTACAGCAAAATCACCAAGAACAGCAGTTTCGAATGGATTAAATTCAAGGTTTTGCCGGAACAGGTACAGGCGATTCAAAAACTGCGCCTAAAAGGAATCGATTTTGCGGAAAAAAGTCAGCGTTTTTACCCGAAGGATAACTTAGCGGCACACATCCTAGGCATAGCCGGTATTGACAATACCGGGCTGGAAGGAATTGATAAGTACTGTGACCAGGAATTGGGCGGAGTGCCCGGTCGCATAGTCATCGAATACGATGCGCGGGGGAGAGAGATTCCCCAGGCTATGCACATGTATATCCCGCCACAGGACGGACAAAGTCTGGAATTAACCATTGATGAGACGATTCAGTATATCGCGGAAAGAGAGCTGGATAAGGCCTTCGTCGCACGGCAAGCCAAGAGCGCCACGATCGTGGTCATGGATCCAAACTCTGGTGAAATCCTGGCCCTAGCCTGTCGTCCTGATTTTAATCCGAATAACTTTGGGGATTACCCGGCAGCTAACCGGCGAAATATCGCGGTCAGCAATGCTTATGAACCAGGTTCGGTTTTTAAGATCGTAACCGCTTCAGCGGCTTTGGAAGAGGGAGTCGTGCGGCCAGAATCCCCCTTTAACTGTACTGGGGGATTGCCGGTGGGCAAACACGTTATCCACTGTTCCGGCAACCATGCCCACGGCAGCGAGTCTTTTGTCGATGTGGTGGCCAATTCCTGCAACGTGGGTTTTGCTACGGTGGGTTTGCGACTGGGCGTAGATCCCTTTTATAATTACCTGCGGGCTTTCGGTTTCGGTGAAAAAACCGGGGTTGACCTGCCCGGCGAAGCAGTGGGCATCCTGGTTCCCCAGGCTCAAGCCAAGGATATTCACCTGGCTACTATGGCCATGGGGCAAGCGAATGCGGTTACCCCGATCCAAATGATTACCGCCGTTTCCGCAGCTGCCAACGGGGGTAATCTGCTGAAGCCGCAGCTGGTGAAAAGGGTTCTCGATGCTAACGGTGAAGTGATCCGGGAGAACGCTCCCCAAGTAATCAGGAGAGTCATTTCCGAGAAAACCTCGGCGGAAATGCGGACCATTCTAGAAGGGGTAGTTGCTGACGGCACCGGCCGGAACGGTCAAGTGGATGGTTATCGAGTAGCCGGGAAAACCGGCACCGCGCAGAAGCCGGCCCCGGGCGGCGGATATATGGCTAACGAATACGTTGCTTCCTTTGTCGGCTTTGCGCCGGCAGATCAGCCCCGCATTGCGGTAATCGTCTTGGTCGACGCGCCGCAAGGTTATCCGTATTTTGGCGGATGGGTAGCTGCGCCGGTTTTTCAGGCTGTAGTAAAGGACACCCTGCGTTACCTGGGGGTGCCTTATCAGTTCCCGCTGAAAGCAGCGGCTGGCACCCCCGAAGCCCCATCGCCGCAGGGGAAAACAGTACCCGATGTAGTCGGGCTGCCTTTGGCCGACGCGAAGCAGCAGATCAGCAAGGCTGGATTTGTGCCAGTCGTGGACGGAGATGGAGAACGGGTTTGGGGACAGACCCCGCCCGGAGCAACTCGGGTTAATTCCGGTACCAGGATATTGCTTTACCCGGGGCCAAACGAAGCACGAAACGATGAGACTCAGGAGGTCACCGTACCGGATGTAACCGGGCAGACGATCCGGGAGGCCGGGGCAATGATCGGTGCCGCCGGTTTACGTTTAAATGCCGCGGGGAGTGGAGTAGCGGTTAAGCAGAGCATCTCCCCCGGTACCGTAGTTAAAGCCGGCACCACCCTGGATGTGGAGTTTAATTCAGCCGCCAGTCCCTAAGGGCGATTAGCTGATAATAGTTTTACTTGACAGCAGAAGTCTAAGAATTATACTAATTAGATGGAAGTCCTGCCAGAACTTGTACGGGAAATTCCAAATAGTTGTCTTAAGCTCGCGGAACCCGGCAATAATAGGAAAAGAATGGTTGATTAATGAGGAGGGGCTAGTTTTGACGGTTCAGCTTTCTCAATTATTGCGCAACCTGGATGTCCTGGAAATGCCGGACTATCGGGATGTCGAGATCCAGGGGCTGCACTATGACTCGCGGCAGATTAGCCCGGGTTTCCTTTTTGTGGCGGTTCCTGGATTTAGAACGGATGGTCACAACTATATTCAGGCCGCGCTGTCTAAAGGGGCCGTAGCCTTGGTAATGGAAAAGTCCCTCCCGGTGCCGGCGGGGATCGTGGCCGTAAGAGTGCCAGACAGTAGAAAAGCCTTAGCACAGCTGGCGGCGGAATTTTATGGCAATCCCGCTTCCCGGATGCGGGTGATTGGGATTACCGGCACCAACGGAAAGACTACTACCACCCATTTAATTGAAGCCATTTTGGAACAGCAGGGAAGCGTAGTGGGAAGACTCGGCACGATCAGTAACCGGATTGGGGGAAGGGAATTTCCAGTGGAACATACCACCCCGGAATCGCTGGAACTTCAGGCTCTGCTGGCCCAGATGGCAGCGGTGCGGAGCGATTACGCTGTAATGGAAGTTTCTTCCCATGCGTTGGCCTTAAAACGGGTAGAGGGTTGCGAATATGATGTGGCGGTCTTCACGAATCTTACCCAGGACCACCTTGATTTTCATCAGAGTATGGATGAGTACCGGGAAGCCAAAGTTCGTTTATTTGCGGAGTTAGGGGTAAATGCCCATAAGTCCGGTCTTAAATATGCCGTGATCAATCTGGATGACCCGGCAGCGGAGCGCTTTATGGCGGCGACCGGGGCGGAAGTCGTTACTTATGGGATTGAACAGGAGGCCCTGGTTAAAGCCGTGGACCTGCGAATTACTCCGCACGGCGCCGCTTTTCGGGTGTGTTTGCCCGGCCAGGAACTTGAACTTGAGATAAACTTGACCGGGCGCTTCAGTATTTATAATACCCTGGCGGCTTTGGCCGTTGGCTGGCGTGAGGGAGTGCCTCTCTTAAAGGTTAAGGCAGCCTTGGAATCGGTTAAAGGGGTACCAGGCAGGTTTGAGTTAGTAGATTGCGGTCAGGATTTTGCCGTTATTGTGGATTATGCCCACACCCCGGATGGGTTGGAAAATGTTTTGAGCACCGCCCGGGAGATTACTGCTGGCCGGGTGATTACAGTTTTTGGCTGCGGCGGCGACCGCGACCGGACCAAACGGCCGCTGATGGGGGCGGTAGTGGGCCGGTTGAGTGATTATGCCGTGGTTACTTCGGATAACCCGCGCACCGAGGACCCGCTGCGGATTATCGAGGATATCCTGCCGGGACTGCAGCCGCCGGGAGCGGCGGAATATACGGTCATCCCGGACCGGCGCCGGGCGATTAGGCAGGCGGTTCAGCTGGCCAAACCGGGTGATATGGTCATGATTGCCGGGAAGGGACACGAAACCTACCAGTTAGTGGGGGATAAGGTCTTGGACTTTGACGACCGCCAGGTGGCCCGGGAGATTTTAAGCGAGTTGAATGAACCTGGCCCGGCCAGGTAGCGGTGATATTTTTTAAGTTTGCTGCCGCCAATGGGCTGGGTGCTTAACGAGTTATCTTAAACAGGCCCTGCCAGTAAGGGAAACTGTTTTGATTTGTTACCGCCATAACGAGAAAAGCTAAACGGTTCGGTTCAATCGGGGTGGGGTAACAAAAGGCAATTTCAATTAACAGGTGATTATTTAATGATGGATTTGGGTTTAACGCAGATTGGTCAAGTGATTGGCGGCCAGTTTTTAAACGGTCCGCACCAAAACACCGAGATGACGGTGACCGGAGTAAGCATCGACAGCCGGACGATTAAACCCGGCGAATTGTTTTTTGCCTTGCCCGGGGAAAGGGCGGATGGTCACGCCTTTGTAGCGAAAGCCCTGGAGGCAGGGGCGGCCGGGGCAGTCGTACAGCAGAGGGTGGCAACTGAGTCTGCTCAGGACTTAGCCGGCCGCTTAAAACCGGCACCGCTGCTGCAAGTGCCGGATGTGTTAAAAGCCCTGCAGGATCTGGCGGCTTGGTATCGAAGGCAATTTTGCATCCCGGTGATTGGGATCACCGGCAGCACCGGCAAAACTACGACAAAAGACCTGCTCGCCGCGGTGCTGAGTCCCAGATTCAACACCTTAAAAACCAGCGGCAACTACAATAATGAGTTGGGCGTGCCGCTGACTCTTCTCCAGTTGACCCATAAGCACCAAGCGGCGGTAGTGGAAATGGGCATGCGGGGATTAGGCGAGATTGCGGCCCTTAGCCAAATGGCGGCGCCAACGCTGGGGGTGATCACCAACATTGGTCACACACACCAGGAACTTTTGGGAACGCAGGAAAATATCGCCCTCGCCAAGGGGGAAATTTTAGAAAGCCTTCCGGCCAACGGCTGGGCGGTTTTAAACGCCGACGATCCCTGGCAGGTTTTTTTAGGACAACGCTGGGGGGGACGCGCTTTTTATTACGGTCTGCAGCCGAACGCCGGGATTTATGTCACTGACCTGCGGCCAGAGGGCACCGGGAGCCGTTTTAAGGTGCATCTGCGGGAGGCTTCGGGGGAGGTCTGGCTGCCGGTACCCGGTCAGCATAACGCAGTCAATGCCTTGGCCGCATTGGGCGTAGGCTGGCTTCTGGGGATGCATTTAGAGGAAATGGCCGAAGGTCTGGCCAAAGCGCAGCTTTCCGCGATGCGGCTCGCGATAAACCCCGGCATTAATGCAACCACGATTATAAACGATGTTTATAATGCCAACCCGGATTCAATGCTGGCGGCTTTGCGCGTTCTGAGTGACACTGCCGGCTCGCGTCGGATAGCGGTCTTGGGAGAGATGTATGAGTTAGGCGATTATACTGAGACCGGCCACCGCCAAGTTGGAGCAGCCGCTGCCCGCCAAGGATTATCCTGTTTGCTGGCTGTTGGCAAGTTGGCGGAGCACATTGCCCAGGGGGCCCGGGAAGCGGGAATGCCCAAAGCTCTGGTAGCCGCGGTTTTGGACAACCAACAGGCGATTCGTTTGCTCGAAGCCTATCTGCAGCCGGGGGATGTGGTGCTGGTAAAGGGTTCTCGGGGAATGCATATGGAAGAGATCGTGTCGGCCTTACAGCCGGCACAGCAAGATAAGGGAGAACACAGAGCGTGAATGAGCAAGCATGGATTAAAGCCGTACTAATCCTGGGAACCGCGGTTGCGGTCACCTGGCTGACGGGGCCCCTCCTGATTCCCCTGCTTAGGCGTTTGAAAGTAGGGCAGTGGGTCCGCGATGACGGACCGAAGCGGCATTTAACCAAGACGGGTACCCCCACGATGGGCGGACTGATGTTTTTAACCGGAATCCTGGTGGCCGCGGGTTTGTGGATTCCCGCGAACCGGGAACTGTGCGTGCTTTTGGCCGTGACCTTAGGTTACGGGCTGATTGGCTTTATCGATGATTATATCAAGGTAGTGATGCGCCGGCCGCTCGGTTTAAGGGCACGGGAAAAGTTAGCCGGGCAAATATTTTTAGGCTTAATCCTGGGGATAGTCTCGGTCTGGGGTTTAGACCGGGGGACTGAAGTTTTAATCCCTTTTAGCCGGATAGGTTTTGATCTGGGTTATGGGTATGTGCTGTTCGCGCTCCTCGTGGCTGTATCATCGGCGAATGCGGTGAACCTTACGGACGGGCTGGATGGCTTGGCTGCCGGTACGGTGTTGATTGCGGCCGGCGCTTTTACCGTTATTTCCTGGCTGCTGGACCAGACCGGCCTTGCCCTGTATTCCTTGGCAATCGTGGGCGGCTGCCTCGGTTTTTTGTATTATAACCGGTATCCAGCCCGGGTTTTTATGGGTGATACCGGGTCTTTAGCCTTGGGTGGCGCCTTGGCCGCTGTGGCGGTGCTGACCCGCACCGAATTACTTTTATTGGTGATTGGCGGAGTCTTTGTGCTCGAGGTCTTATCCGTGATTATTCAAGTAGTGTCCTTTCAGACGACTGGGCGTCGGGTTTTTTTAATGGCCCCTTTGCACCATCATTTTGAACTAGCCGGCTGGTCCGAGGTTAAAGTGGTGCGGGTATTTTGGCTGGCCGCTTTACTGCTGGCCTTATTGGCCATAGTTTCATATAGAATCTGAAAACTAAATATCCATTAGTAATTGTTGATCATTAATCCAGGTAATAAAGAGAGGCAGGAGAACCGTCCCTTTGCTTCCTTGGCCATAGTTATATATAGAATCTAAAAATTGGCTAAATAGGATTAATCACCGAGAATAGGCATTATCAGGCAGGTTTAGCAATACTTATTATAGGGTGGTGAAAAATCAGTGGATTTGAGTGGAGAAACCTTTATGGATCTCTATGGGATGAAAGCACTGGTAGTTGGCTTAGGCAAGAGCGGTTTAGCTGCTTCCAGGGTGCTCAGGGAAAAGGGAGCCGCGGTTACGGCTTGCGATATTCGCACCAAAGAAGAACTTGGGGCGCTAGTGCACCGGTTAAACGACCGGGGGGTCAAGGTTGTGGCCGGGGGCTATCCGCCGCTAACCAAGGAAAATACTGACCTAGTGGTTACCAGCCCTGGGATTCCGCGGACCGTTCCCCCTTTAGTAGAGGCTGAGAAATTAGGCATCCCGATTTGGGGGGAAATGGAGCTGGCCTACCGGTTTTCGCCAGCACCCTTTATTGGGATCACCGGAACGAACGGAAAGACCACGACCACGGCTTTGATCGGGGAAATTTTAAAAAAGGCCAAACTGCCCAGTATCGTAGGCGGCAATATCGGCCTGCCTCTGGTGGAAGAGGTTATCCGCTTAAGCCCGGAACACCTGGTGGTAGCGGAAGTCAGCAGTTTCCAATTAGAAAGCATCAATAAGTTCAAAACACACGTGGCGGCGATTTTAAATATCACCCCGGACCATCTCGACCGGCACTATACCATGGAAGGTTATGTTGCAGCGAAAACCCGGATTCTGGAAAATCAGTACTCGGAGGATTTTGCGGTACTCAATTATGACGACGCCTTAACCCGTTTGCTGGCCACCAAGGCGCGGGGCAAGAAAGTCTTTTTCAGTCGGCAGCGAACGTTGAACCGCGGAGTCTATGTTTCCAACCAGCAGATTGTGGTCAATCTTGATGGTCAGGAGATCCCGATAATCCCAGTAAAGGAGATTCGAATTCCTGGTTCCCATAATTTAGAAAATGCTATGGCTGCCGTGGCCTGCACTTTTGTTTTAGGGATCGATCCCGCGATAATCGCCAGTACCTTAAGGGAGTTTGCGGGGGTAGCCCATCGCTTGGAATTTGTAACCGAAATCAACAAAGTCCAGTACATTAATGATTCAAAAGGGACCAATCCCGATGCGGCTATTAAGGCCTTGGAGGCTTTTCCCAATCCGTTGGTCTTAATTGCCGGGGGGAAAAACAAGGGCAGTGATTTTACCGAGTTCGCCTCCAAGATTCGCGAAAGGGTGCGGATTTTAGTGCTCGTCGGACAGGCCGCGCCGGATATTCGGGAAGCGGTGGAAAAAACCGGCTTTCGGGAGATCTATCCAGCCGTAACTTTTCAGGAAGCCGTCTTTACCGCGGCCCGGCTGGCCAATCCCGGAGATGTGGTGCTGCTCTCTCCCGCCTGTGCCAGTTGGGATATGTTTAACAGTTATGAAGAACGAGGCGATCTGTTTAAAAAGCTGGTTTTAGCTTTGCACGATAATGTAGAGGTTTAAGCGGATTTTGAATCAGTCGGAGTCTCGGGATAAAAACAAACGTTTGCCACCGGAAGAGCCTAGATAAAGTTTATACGGGAATGTATTCAATTTCGCAGTTCTGATGTACCTGAATAAGAGCAGGCGCTAAATTAAATCAGGAACTGGGGGGTGCCAGTTTTGCGTTTGAAAAAGCGGTCGCCGGATTTTTTAATCTTTTTGATTACCATTCTGCTGCTCTGCATCGGGGTAGTGATGGTCTTCAGTGCCAGCGCGGTCACGGCGGAGCAGCGGTTTGGCGATGCCTACCATTTCCTGAAGCAGCAGATGTTGTGGGTAGTAATTGGGGTTGCCGCCATGATCACTGCCATGAATATTGATTATTTCCGGCTGAAAAAGCTGGCCTTGCCGGCGTTAATTATTGGCGTGCTCTTACTGGTCGCGGTACTGATCCCCGGAGTCGGGTCGGAAGTTAAAGGGGCCCAGCGCTCGATCCGAATGGGCCCAATTGGGATTTCCCCTGCGGAAATGATTAAGCTTTGTTTAGTCTTTTTCATGGCCTTTAGTCTTAGCCAAAACAGTGAGAAACTCAAACTTTTTGTGCAAGGATTAATGCCTTATTTAGGGGTTTTGGGATTGGTGGTGCTGCTGATCATGCTTCAGCCAGACCTGGGAACCACCATCGCCGTATCCGGGACGATTTTTATCATGTTAATGGCTGCGGGCGCCCGCTGGGGACACCTGATCGGCTTGGCCGGGGTAGGCATTATCGGAGTCTTGGCCATGATCGTCCTCGAACCTTACCGAATGCGCCGGCTGACCGCTTTTTTAGACCCCTGGGCCTCGCCTTTGGATGCGGGATTTCAGACCATTCAGTCGCTGTACGCCCTTGGTTCCGGCGGACTTTTTGGCGTGGGGCTGGGCCGCAGCCGGCAAAAGATGTTTTACCTGCCGGAACAACATACAGACTTTATTTTTTCCATTATGGGCGAAGAGCTGGGATATTTAGGAGTGCTGCTGGTACTCTCGCTGTTCTTCCTCTTTCTCTGGCGGGGACTGCGGACTGCCATAACCTGTCCCGACGCCTTTGGCAGTCTGCTGGCCGTAGGGATTACCAGTATGATTATTCTGCAAGCCATTATTAACATCGGGGTGGTATCGGGCAGTCTGCCGGTTACTGGCATTACCCTGCCCTTTATCAGCTATGGAGGGTCCTCTTTGTTGTTTTCCCTGACGTCGGTGGGCATTTTGTTAAACATCTCCAAGTTTAGTACGCAAGGACGGTGATAGCCTGAACAGGCTATATGCGAATTGTGTTTACCGGGGGAGGTACCGGCGGCCATATTTATCCCGCCTTGGCCATGGCCCGGCAGCTTAAGACAGCAGATCCTACCGCTGAGATTTTGTTTATTGGAACCCGAAACGGTTTAGAGGCGGAGTTGGTGCCCCGGGCGGGGTATGAATTTGCGGCGATTAGTTCGCAGGGCTTGCAGCGCAAGCTGACTGGGGCTAATCTAAAAGCGCTTTGGGCAGCCGTTAAGGGTTTAAAAGAATCGAATACAGTTTTAAATGAATTTGCTCCCGAGCTCGTTGTAGGCACCGGGGGCTATGTGTGTGGTCCCGTTGTTTTGATGGCCCACCTTAAGGGGATTCCCACGGCCATTCACGAACAGAATGCCTGGCCGGGCATTACCAACCGTTTATTGGCCCGCTGGGTGGATTTAATCATGGTAAACTTCCCCGAAGCCTTATCCCGCTTTCCTAAGTTCGCGAAAACCGCAGTGACCGGTTTGCCGGTTCGGCCGGAGATTCTTACAGTGGACCGCCAAACCGGGGCAGCACGCTTGGGTTTGGATCCGGCCAAGCGGACTCTGCTGGTAGTAGGGGGCAGCCAGGGTGCCCGCAGTATTAACCAGGCTATGCTGCGGCTTTTAATGCATTACGGCTCGGATAAACAGCTGCAGATAATCCACGTTACCGGCCCCAGCGGTTACGCTGAGCTGCGGCAGGATTTGGCGAACCGGGGTTTAGTTTTGGCGGAAAATGGGAATATTAGAGTTGTTCCTTATCTCTACGATATGGAAAATGCGCTGGCCATCGCTGATTTGATGATTTGTCGGGCCGGGGCGGCTACTTTGGCCGAGATTACGGCTAAGGGCATCCCCTCGGTTTTAATTCCCTATCCTTTTGCTTCGGAAAATCATCAGGAATTTAATGCCCGGGCTTTGGCAGCCCGGGGTGCCGCCTTCTTAATCCTGGACCGCGAGCTGAGCGGGGATAATTTATTAAGCACGGTCCAGGAGCTTCTGGCCAATCCAGAGCAGTTAGCCGCAATGGCGGCGGCGGTAGCGCGTTTAGGTCGGCCGCAAGCGGCCCAGGATATCGTGGAACGGTTAAGCCACTTGGTTTTTTAGGCATAAAACGTAGGGCAATGGATGCTGAAAATGTCTAAAGTAACAACTGAATTAGCCACAGCATAAGATGGAGTGCCGGGGCAGAGATTGTTTATTTTTCAAAACCGATAGAGCATGAGCCGGAAGGAGTGGCGTCAATTTGGTGACCTGTCTGTACCAGCGAGAGTATTTAGTAGATAAACCGCATTTCACTACCACTACTTTCCCCGCGGATAAGATTGGAAGGTTTCATTTCATCGGCATCGGCGGAGTGGGAATGAGTGGTATTGCGCGGATTCTGCTGCGTCAGGGATATCCGGTAAGCGGGTCTGACTTAAACGTTGGCGAAGTTACCCAACGCCTCGCGGCTGAAGGAGCAACTATTTATGAGGGGCATGCAGCGGAAAATTTAAGCCCGGATGTAACCCGAATCGTCGTATCTTCGGCAGTGCCCTCTACCAATGCCGAGGTAGTTGCCGCCCAGAATCGGGGATTACCGGTGCTGCATCGGGGAGATATGCTGGCTTTTCTGATGAATCCCCAAAAAGGAATTGCGATTGCCGGGGCGCATGGGAAAACGACCACTTCCGCTATGATTGCCTTGGTGCTGGAGCGAAATGGATTTGACCCGTCAGTGCTGGTCGGGGGCCAAGTTAAAGAATTTA
>CAZKWP010000048.1:8643-14529 GCA_964556555.1 uncultured Syntrophomonadaceae bacterium | reverse complement strand
TAAGGAAATAAGTTACAATGGAACAAATGTTCTATATATAAGGGGGTCGATGGGGGTGTCCGATAAACTTAAAGCCTTAGAGGCGGCGCTTAGTTCGATTGAGCGGCAATTTGGCAAAGGGTCCATCATGAAGTTAGGGGAGACGACCAAGTTTAAAGTGGAAGTTATCCCAACCGGGGCGATTTCACTCGATATAGCTTTGGGAGTCGGCGGAGTTCCCCGCGGTAGAGTAATTGAAATCTTCGGCCCGGAATCTTCCGGCAAAACAACGCTAGCCCTGCACGTCGTAGCGGAAGCCCAAAAAGAGGGAGGACTGGCCGCCTTCATCGATGTAGAACACGCCCTTGACCCCAGTTATGCCAAAAAAATCGGGGTGGATATTGAGAATCTTTTGGTATCGCAGCCGGATACCGGCGAACAAGCCCTGGAGATTGCCGATGCCTTGGTGCGCAGTGGAGCGATTGATGTGGTGGTCGTAGACTCGGTAGCGGCTTTAGTACCTCGTTCTGAACTGGATGGCGATATGGGTGATGTCCACGTGGGTCTGCAGGCGCGATTAATGTCTCAGGCGCTGCGCAAGTTAACCGCCTCCATCTCTAAATCCCGCACCTGCGTTATTTTTATCAACCAGTTAAGAGAAAAAGTTGGGGTTATGTTTGGTTCCCCGGAGGTTACCCCCGGAGGCCGGGCTCTAAAATTTTATGCTTCGGTCCGGCTGGAGGTCAGAAGAGTGGAACAGATTAAACAGGGCACGGACATTGTGGGAAACCGGACCCGGGTTAAGGTAGTTAAGAATAAGGTCGCCCCACCCTTTAGACAGGCTGAATTCGATATCATGTACGGCGAGGGGGTTTCCCGCATCGGGGATCTGGTGGATATCGGGGCGGCTTTGAACCTGATCAATAAGAGCGGGGCTTGGTATTCATATAACGGCGACCGTTTAGGGCAAGGCCGGGAAAATGTTAAAGACTATTTGAGCGAGCACCCTGAGTTGGTTAAAGAAATAGAAGGTAAAATCAGGGAAATCCTCAGCGGCGGGAAAAAATCAGAAGAGGCACCGGAGTCGAAAGAGACTGAGCCGCAGGATTAGCCAATCCCCTAGTTTAAGCTTGACATAAATTACAAAACAGTCTAAAATATGTTCGAGATAACGGGGGTTAGAATACCATTACCGCTTTGTCGGTTTCTTATATTTTTCAGTAAAAAACAGTGTCGGTTTTTTATTTATAATGATAAGAACGAAAGGGGTAACTGTGTCTACCTATAGACCTGTAGATATGGAAGCCTGAAAACGGCGGGAGGTAGGTTTTCTGACGACCGAGTTTAGGACTCGGTTTTCCTTTTTCTCATTTCTTTGCAATTGGACCTAACAGCTGAAGAAGGAGGTGAAAGGAAGTTAGAAATGGTGGATTTTATAATTGGGTTTGCAGCCTTGGCCGCCGGCGGAATATTTGGTTACATCATCCGCAAGGTTATGGCAGAATCGAAGATCGGTTCGGCGGAACACGAGGTTAAAAGGATTCTGGAAGAAGCCGAAAAGGAATCGGAAGCTAAAAAACGGGAAGCTCTTCTGGAAGCCAAAGAAGAGGTGCATCAGCTTAGGACGGAAGTCGAAAAAGAAAATCGAGACCGTCGCAACGAATTGCAGCGCATGGAACGAAGATTGCTTCAAAAAGAAGAGACCCTGGACCGAAAGACTGACAGTATCGAACGAAAAGAAGACACCCTGCAGAAAAAAGAAACTGAACTGGAGAAAATCCGCGGAGAAGTTGAAGAAATACAGCATCGAAAACTTGCTGAGTTAGAAAGACTTTCTAATTTAACCTGGGATGAAGCCAGACAACTCCTTTTGGATACGGTCCAAGAGGAAATTCGGGTAGAAACCGCAATGCTGGTTAAAGAGTTGGAGGCTCAAGCCAAGGAAAGCGCGGATAAAAAAGCACGGGAAATTATCAGTTTGGCCATTCAACGTTGTGCCGCTGAGGTGGTAGCGGAGACAACCGTTTCGGTAGTTGCCTTGCCTAATGATGAAATGAAAGGCCGGATCATCGGCCGTGAAGGTCGGAATATTCGGACCTTAGAAACCTTAACCGGGGTAGATTTGATTATCGACGATACTCCAGAAGCGGTAATTCTCTCGGGATTCGATCCCATTAGAAGGGAAGTAGCGCGAATTGCTCTGGAGAAATTGATCTTGGATGGTCGGATTCACCCGGCGCGAATCGAAGAAATGGTAGAAAAAGCCCAGAAAGAAGTGGAACAAAAAATCTGGGATGAAGGGGAACAGGCTACTTTTGAGGTAGGAGTACACAACCTGCACCCCGAGTTAATAAAATTACTAGGTCGGCTTAAGTACCGGACCAGCTATGGGCAGAATGTATTTAAGCACTCGATTGAAGTAGCGCAGTTGGCTGCTTCCATGGCCGCAGAACTTGGCGCGGATGTGCAATTGGCTAAGAGAGGCGGACTGCTGCACGATATCGGTAAAGCGGTAGACCATGAACTCTCGGGTCCTCACGTTAATCTGGGGGCAGATCTAGCCAAAAAATATCGGGAAAGTCCAGAAGTAATACACGCAATTATGGCTCACCACGGTGATGTTGATCCACAAACCATAGAAGCGGTGCTGGTACAAGCCGCCGACGCAATCTCGGCAGCCAGACCAGGGGCGAGACGGGAAACCTTAGAAGCCTATATCAAGCGACTGGAGAAACTGGAGCAAATTGCTGATTCTATCGAAGGGGTAGAAAAATCATTTGCGATTCAGGCCGGCCGCGAGATTAGAATTATGGTTAAACCCGACAAGATTGATGATGTAAAATCAGCCATGGTAGCCCGCGATATTGTCAAACGAATCGAAAATGAACTGGAATATCCGGGACAAATCAAGGTGGTAGTTATCCGGGAAACCCGAACGGTGGAATACGCCAAGTAAGGGAAAGGACAGCTGCGGCCAGCAACCATTAAATAAATACCTGGAAGGTTATAATAACCCTGCGCTTAACCGAGTAGACTGCCCAGTCTACTCGGTTCCATTATCAGACTAACTAGTAGTAAAAGGTTTTTTACTTATAAACCCCTGCCGGGAAACTCCCTTTAATATAGTTTAATTTCGTTAAACCATTTGTTAAAATAAACCGGTGCATCAATTAAATTCCTGGATTACCCAAAATTAAATTTAACCCGGCCGCGTTTTGAGAAAAGGAATTTGGCGAGATTAAGCGAACTAGATAATTTATTAGCCAAACAGGGTTTATAT
This sequence comes from uncultured Syntrophomonadaceae bacterium, assembly GCA_964556555.1. GTDB lineage: Bacteria > Bacillota > Ch66 > Ch66 > Ch109 > CAYXHK01. The sequence goes on along the minus strand of CAZKWP010000048.1, from coordinate 11,270 downwards.
TAAGCCGGGCAAAATACGCCAGTTTACCTAGCCTCGCCTAAATAAGCCAGATGCTGAGGCTTTATATATCGTTGAAATAGATAACACACCACCTGAAAGGAAGGAGAACGTATTGGTAAGGGGTAAGGATTCTCGGATCTCTCCTGACAGCATTGATTTCTTTATTTCGATCATGCTGCGTTACCCGGAGATTGCTACGGTAAAATACGATCCCGGCCGCTGCCGGGTTAGATTTACTTTTATCTTGTCGGAAATAGTTTCCTCTTTGGAACATGCAAAGTTTAAAGAGGTTTTGGTAAAGGCACTCTTAACCTATTATCAACTGGAAGGTCAAAAGGACGCGGAGGTTGATTTAGCGATCACGGTAGAAGCTCAAATCACGCTTATTGAAATAACCCGCGATGTAGCGAGTTTGAATCCGAATGAAATCGGTATTATGGTAACCCTGTTTAGAGAAAGCTTTGGCCAAGCAGCTGTGGTAGAATCTTCGGCCGGATTAGAGGAAGATCTGCCGTACCGGGAAGAAATAATCCGGCACACTTTGGAGACCTTAAAGAAAGACCAATTGGAAAAAAGGTTGATTGCCCTGCGCGAGGAAGGTCGGGTATTGGTATTCAACAAATAGGTTGGAGGAAAACTGGTTGAATATTATTATGATTGGGGATATCGTGGGTCGTCCCGGGAGGAGAGCGGTCAAAGAACTGTTGCCGAATCTGATTCGCGAATTTCAAATAGATTTGGTGCTGGCTAACGGGGAAAATGCAGCCGGGGGCAACGGGATTACCCCGGACTTGGCCGAAGAACTGTATACTTTTGGCGTTGACATCCTGACTATGGGCAATCATGTTTGGGATAAGAAAGAGATTTTATCCTACTTTGAGGTGGAAAATAGAATTATCCGACCCGCAAATTATCCGCCCGGCGCTCCGGGCAAGGGGTTCCTGGTTTTTCTCGTAACCCGCAATGTGAAAGTTGGCGTGCTGAATCTAGCCGGCCGCGTGTTTCTGGGGGATTTGGACTGCCCCTTCCGCTGTGCCGATGCTATGCTGGCCGAAATGACGCGCCAAACCCCGGTAATAATCGTTGACTTTCATGCGGAAGCAACCTCAGAAAAACAAGCGATGGGCTGGTTTCTCGATGGTCGGGCAACGGCCGTACTGGGAACGCATACCCATATTCAAACAGCCGATGAACGACTGTTGCCCGCTGGAACCGCGTACATAACTGACGTGGGCATGACCGGACCGCGGGATTCGGTGCTGGGAGTTAAGTCTGAGATTATCCTTAAAAAGTTTATTACCCAGATGCCCGCGCGTTTTGAAATAGCGGACGGGGTAGCGCAATTAAATGCCGTAGTACTGGGTATAAATCCAGCGAACGGTAAAGCCTATTCCATAAAAAGAGTGCAGCGCTATCTGGAGTGAGTAAGCGGCTTTGGTATAGTCTGACTTAAATATTAAATAAAGGCAAAATTTTTTTCAGTTTAATTGTCCAAATTTTTTAAAAAAATTGTATTAGTCTTTAAAATTAGAGCAGGAATTTAGCTTTTAAAATAGAATATTCATATTAATAAACAAACTGATGGTGCTAAAAGCCATATTCTAAGCTCCAAGGAGGTCTAATAAACGATGGATGTACTAAAGGTTTCAGCCAAATCCAGTCCAAATTCGGTTGCTGGAGCCCTAGCTGGTGTGCTTCGGGAACGGGGAACCGCGGAGATTCAGGCAGTCGGCGCCGGTGCCTTGAATCAAGCAGTCAAAGCAGTAGCTATTGCAAGAGGTTTTGTAGCGCCTAGTGGGGTTGACCTTGTATGTATCCCCGCCTTTACGGATATTCAGATTGACGGGCAGGAAAGGACGGCGATCAAGCTAATTGTGGAACCCCGATAAGGTTCTTTATTTTGCTGCTGATTCTAAAATCGCTCGATATTGCTTAAGATGTTCCAGGGAGAAAACTCCCTGGTCTTTTATTTTTACTTGTGGGAGGCTGCAATTTTGATTAAGTGCGACGCGGCTAAACCGCCAGTGAGTTATTACGTGGTAGATGCACACTGCGACACTTTAAGCCGAGCCTGGAAAATGCAGCGGGACTTGGCCGCCTTACCCTGGCCAGCCCAGTCGGATTTAGAAAGGTTAAGCGCTGCCGGGGTGAAAATGCAGTTTTGGGCGGTTTTTGTGGACCCCAAAAAGCAGTCGGCTTCCGTAAAAGAATACTTGCAGCAAATTGAATTTTTCCATCAGCAGTTGGAAAAGCATGATGATTTAATGCGGTTGGTGCGCTCTGCTTCCGATATTGACGAGGCTAAAGCAGCCGGGCAAGTGGCAGCCGTTTTGAGTATCGAAGGGGGAGAGGCCTTAGCCGGGGACTTAACCATCCTGCAGGCTTATTACCGGTTAGGGGTACGATCGCTGGGTTTGACCTGGAACAGCCGGAACGCTTTGGCTGATGGAGTAGCCGAACGGGATACCAAAGGGGGACTTACTGCTTTTGGGAAGTCGGTAGTAAATGAAATGAATCGGCTGGGGATGATTATTGATGTGTCGCATTTAGCGGAAGCTGGTTTTTGGGAGGTTTTAGAACTTAGCGCCAGTCCGGTGATTGCCTCCCATTCCAATTGTCAGGGGGTG
>CAZKWP010000048.1:0-8633 GCA_964556555.1 uncultured Syntrophomonadaceae bacterium | reverse complement strand
CACCCCCGGAATCTGACGGATGATCAATTAAAAGGTTTGGCTCAAAAAGGCGGAGTGGTAGGGATAACCCTGGTTAAACCTTTTTTGGGTCCGGGGGAGCCTGACATCAAAAAAGTCTTGGAACATGTGGAGCACGCGCTGAGCGTAGCCGGCCCTGATCACGTGGGGATTGGCACCGATTTTGATGGCGTGGACGAACCGGTTTTCGGCCTGGAGGAGGTAAGCAATTTACCGCGACTTATTGTCATAATGCAGGACCGGGGATTTACTGAAGGCATGATCCGACAGATAATGGGGGAAAACTATTTGAGAGTAATCCGTAAAGTGTTAAACCGCGGATAGGTGGTTTATTTTTTGTCGTTTGGCCCCTATCAGGGTAGCTTTATTATATAATATCCATAGTAAGATTTGGCATTAGCCTGACCCAATTGGATCGAGGTGTAGTTTTGAAAGTAGATTTGCATATACACACCACCGCCTCCGATGGCACCAGTACCCCGCGGCAGGTAGTGCAAATTGCGGCACAGCGTAAGCTGCAGGCCATTGCCATCACCGATCATGATACGGTTGGCGGAATTGAGGAAGCGAAAGCTGAAGGACTTCGGTCAGGAATTGAAATCATTTCTGGGGTGGAGATCAACACGGACTACAACCAACAGGAAATTCATATCCTGGGTTATTTTATCCGCTATGAAGACCACCAGTTTCTGACCCGAATAGAAAGTCTGCAAAACGCCCGGCTTTCCCGGATTAAAAAAATGGTAGACCGTTTGCCAGGGTTAGGTTTACCTATAGAATTAAAACGGGTATTGGAGTTGGCCGGGGAAGGGTCGGTTGGCCGGCCGCATATTGGGATGGCCATGGTGGAAAAGGGGTACGTGGCATCAGTTCAGGAGGCTTTTCAACGTTACCTGGGGTTAGGGAGACCCGCGTTCGTTCCCCGGTACGCGTTGACGCCGGCTGACGCAGTAAGGATTATTCGCCAAGCCGGGGGCATCGCGGCTTGGGCACATCCCGGTTTGGCGCAGCGCGACTATTTAATGGGGGAATTAGTTGAGGCGGGTTTGCGTGGTCTGGAAGTTTATTACCCGGAACATACCCCGGATATGGTGCGTCATTATCTGGCCTTGGCCCGACAATACCATCTAGTGGTTACGGGCGGCTCGGATTACCATGGATCCGGCACGGGTTATCGCGCCGAATTGGGAGAAGTGACGGTCCCTTACGATGTAGTGAATCAATTGCGGCAAGGCTTAAACAGATCAAACGGATGAACATACCGTAAAGGTTAAGGTGGTTTAGGGAACTGATTACCTTCATATAATAGATAAGAGTCCGTACTGCAACATGGGTACGCGGCTAATCCATAGGTGAAGGTGGTGCGTTTCTTTGCAGGAGGATCAACGTTATGAAATGCTGTTGCTTCGGGTGGATGAACTGGAAAAGAAGGTAGAACACTTAAGAGTGAGTCGTCGGGTCCTGATGAATCTGGTTGCCCGGATTGAAAGGGATAAGGCGGGTGAAGTATTGGAATTGCTGGAAGAGAATCGGCGTTTAAAAAAAGCCAATACCCGGTATGCCCAAACCTTATGGTTAAAGAATCAGCAGATTGTGGAACTGACCCTCTCGGAAAGCCGTTAAGACTCCCGGGGAGGATTGCCTTGTTATACGAAGTTGATAGTTTTGTAAAACTGACCATTTTTTCATTTTAACTGACAACTTGAGGAGGATTTCGGCATTGTATGTCGAAGTCTTTTTACTAAGTTGATAATTCTTCCCATTAATGGGGACGCGTTTCGGATTATTAGCTTAAACTGAAAGCGGGTTCAAATTAGTGAAAGGAATGCAGTTAATGAGAAGAGTTGGTTCAGTCTTATTAGTAACCATGGCTTTAACTCTTACGGGAAGCGGCCTTGATACTGAAAATTTCTTATCCAGCAATAATTTAAATCCTGATAACTCAATATTTAAAACCCAGCTTGCCGAAGCCGCAGATAAGCAGTATGTGGTCAGGCCGGGAGATAGCCTATGGACGATTGCCAAGCGCAATTCTACCACTGTAGCTAAGATAAAGAGTCTTAATAATCTAACTTCGGATTTTCTACAGATTGGACAGGTCTTATACCTGAATAGCAGTGGCAATTCGGCCACCCCTGCCCCCAAAACCACGGCGCAAAATCAAGCCCCGACTAGTTCCCAGCCAGCAGCTCCATCTAAACAGTATGTGGTTAAGTCGGGAGATAATCTTTGGGCGATTGCCCAGCACAATTCTATCTCAGTAGATAAACTAAAGAGTCTCAATAATCTAACTTCGGATTTTCTGCAGATTGGACAGGTTTTATACCTGAATAACGATGGCAATCCAGCCGCCCCTGCCCCCAAAACCACGGTGCAAAATCCGGCCCCGACCAGTCCTAAGCCAGCCCAGACAAGTGCTGCTTCTCAAAACAATACCGCAGCAGCTTCGACTAATGACGTATCACCCAACCGGGGGGCAACTAAAGAAGCCAGCAATATTCTATTAACCGCTAAAAAATATCTGGGCGTTCGCTATGTGTATGGTGGCGAAAGCCCCAAGGGCTTTGACTGTTCTGGTTTTGTTCAGTACGTTTTCGAAAAGCACGGCATTAGTCTGCCCCGGTCTTCGAGCCAACAGGCGACCGTTGGGGTTAAGGTAAGCAAAAGCCAGGCTAAGCCCGGCGACCTGGTTTTCTTTAATACCGGGGGTGGCAGAGGAATCAGTCATGTGGGGATTTACTTAGGCAGCAACAAGTTTATCCATGCCAGTCAGAATGACGGTATTACCATTACTTCTTTAGGCAGCAGTTATTACGCGCCCCGACTGGTAACTATCAAAAGAGTTCTCCGTTAAGCGGAGTCAGAGTAAAGTAAAATTTGATGCGGAGTCAGAGAGGAGCAGTCATAAATTTGATTGCCCTCTTTTTTTTTTGATTAATGGTTTGCGTTTAAAGAGAAGATGACCACCAAACTGGTTCATGGTATAATACTTCAAAATGATACGGGCAAGAGAGGAGAAGTCGGTCGATGAGCGAGGAACGGTTTGCTAAGGAAGGGCTAACTTTTGACGATGTCCTGTTAATGCCGGGCAAATCCGAAGTATTACCCAGAGAAGTAGATGTTTCAACTTTTATAACAAAAAATATAAAGATAAACACCCCGATAATCAGTGCCGGGATGGATACAGTAACTACTTCCCGCATGGCCATTGCCATGGCCCGGGAAGGCGGTTTGGGAGTAATCCATAAAAATATGTCTATTGAGAAACAGGTTTTAGAGGTAGATCGGGTAAAACGTTCGGAACATGGTATTATCACGGACCCGATTTTCCTGTCTCCTCAGCACCGAATCCGTGATGCCCTGAATTTAATGGAAACCTATCATATTTCTGGGGTGCCGATTACGGTAAATGGGCGTCTGGTAGGGATTATCACCAACCGCGACCTCCGTTTTGAAATGGACTATGAACGGCTAATCAGCGAAGCCATGACCAAAGACAATCTGATTACCGCTCCGGCCGGGACCACCCTGGAGCAAGCCAAACAGATTCTGCAGAAACACAAGATTGAGAAGCTGCCGATTGTGGATGATAATTTTATGCTTAAAGGGCTTATCACCATTAAAGACATCGAGAAAGCCCGGCAGTACCCTAATTCAGCCAAGGATGCTCGCGGTCGGTTACGCGTTGCCGCGGCAGTAGGAACCTCCCTGGACACCCTGGACCGAGTCGAGGCCTTATATAAATCAGGCGTTGATTTAGTTGTAGTCGATACGGCGCACGGACACTCGCGCGGCGTAATTGATGCGGTTAAGGAAATCAAGAGGCGTTTTCCCGATTTGAACTTAGTGGCCGGCAATGTGGCCACAGCTGAAGCAACCCGCGACTTGATCGAAGCCGGCGCGGATTGTATCAAAGTGGGGATTGGCCCCGGCTCAATCTGTACCACCCGGGTCGTGGCCGGAATTGGGGTGCCCCAGATAACCGCAGTATATGATTGCGCGATGGAAGCCCTTAAAACCGGTACCCCGATTATTGCGGATGGTGGGATTAAATACTCCGGCGATATCACTAAGGCTTTGGCTGCCGGCGCAGCGGTGGTTATGGTGGGAAGCTTGCTAGCGGGCACGGAGGAGAGCCCGGGGGATGTGGAAATTTTTCAGGGACGCAGTTTTAAAGTATATCGCGGAATGGGCTCGCTGGCGGCTATGAAAGAAGGCAGCGCGGACCGATATTTCCAGGAGGATACGCTGAAACTGGTTCCCGAAGGTATTGAAGGCCGAATTCCGTATAAAGGATCGGTAGCGGATACTATTTTTCAGATGATTGGGGGAATCCGCGCGGGCATGGGTTACTGTGGGGTCAGAACGATTGAAGAATTACAAAAGAAAACCAAATTTGTCCGGATCACCAGCGCGGGTTTAAAGGAAAGTCATCCGCATGACGTGATGATCACGAAAGAAGCGCCAAATTACAGCCTATAATCGAATGACAAATTACCGACTCCCATTAATTGAAGCGTAACGGGATTACAAATCACTGACCAGCGGCCTTATGGTTAATCAATGAATTAATTTTGTAACCTCCTGCTTATTTTATTTAGTATAATTTTCACCGCTGAGTGGAAAACTAAGGAAATAAGGAGGAGGTTTCTATGCTTAATAAGAGTTCTGTTTTGCTGCGTGATTTGACTCGCCGGCTGCTGCAGGCTGAACCCCGGGCAGTTGCTAATAAACCGGGCACTCTTGCCCGAAAAATGGACCGCTATGGATTCAGGATTATCTGTTTTGGTCTAATCTTCCTGCTGTTGCTGCAATTTGGTTTAACTCTGGGAGTTGCCTTTTTAGGTGCCTTGGTTTTGCTGGTTGGTTTACACCTGGCATTTAAGTCGGGCAAACCAAAATATGTTTTAAAACGGGTTCGCCGTGTTTCCCAAACTGAATTGGATCAAAAAGCGCTGGAAGCGGAAACCACGGGCGATAAGCCCGCATCCCCAAGACGATACTTAAGTCCACTATTTACCGGCCTGGTCTTAATGGGTTTTGGCTGGTTCTGGAGTGGGGGATGGGGATTTTATTTTATCAGTATTGGTTTAATCAACTTCGCCTTGGCCGGGCTGATGTTTTTGGGGCAAAGAAAAATTAAAACCGAGATGGCACAAAGGCTGGAAAACTAACGGTGAAGGAAAAAGGCCAAATTAACCAGGTAACCAGGTAGTTATCAAAATTAAGAAAATAGAACAGGGGGTTAGCCTGTTCTAATTCTTTTTAGCTGCCAATTGTTCCAGGTCTTTCATCAGATTATCAAGGTTAACCCCGTGAACTTGAGCGCCCTGCTCAATGCTCTCAAAGAGCGCCCCCCCTCAGCCAATGCAACTCAGACCGTGTTTGGCGAAAACCCTGAGGGATTCCGGGTATTTTTCCACTGCGTCTTTAATAATCATATTTTTAGTAATCAAGCTTTTCACCTCCTTGTTATGAGTAACGGTTATAAAGAAAGTAGTTTTTACAATATAAATATTATACCTTAGACAGGCTGAAAATACCAGGGGAGGAACCCCCTGGCTGGGTGCAATCTAAAATTGATTCGGATAAGCAGTTTGGAGACTTCGTTCCGCCCGTTCAATGGCCATCTTTACCAGGTTGCCGCAATCACGGGAGGAAACGCTGCCCCATCCTTCCCGGCTAACGGTTTGATCAACCCCGAGTTCTTTGGCTAATTCATATTTCAGAGCCTCGGACATGACACCGCGCTTTCTTGCCATAGCCAGCCTCCTCTTCAGTTTTGCATCTTTTGCACCCAAGTTTATTGTTTACTTATTTTAAAGAATATATGTCAGGTGAAGCAAGGAGAGATTGGAAGTTAAGAGTTGAAAGGCTGGAAAAAGTGTGCGAAACTATCAGCAGAGAGGATATGGTTAATTATGCGTTATGAGGGAAATGTTTATCGTCCGCCCAGCGAAGCCAACAGTTATATCTTACAGGTAACGATTGGATGTTCTTATAATAAATGTACTTTTTGCAGCATGTACAAAAAAAAGAAATACCGCGTCCGGGAATGGTCGGAAATAGAGGCGGATATTAATTTAGCCAAAATGTATTACCGAGATGTCGAAAAGATATTTCTGGCAGACGGTGACGCCTTAGCCCTGGAAACAGAGCAGCTGGTCCAGATTCTCACCACTTTGCGGCAAAGTTTCCCACAGCTAAAACATATTGGGATCTATGCCAGTCCGGGCTCAATTTTAAAAAAGCAGCCGTCAGAACTCACGTTGTTCAAACAGCATGGGCTGACGATCGCTTACCTGGGAGTTGAAACCGGGGACCCACAGTTGCTGCAGAAAATTAAAAAGGGGGTTTCTGTTACCGAAATGGCAGCGGCCGGGCAAGCCGTAGTTGCTTCCGGGATCAAATTATCCTGTACGATTATTTTAGGCTTGGCCGGTCAGGAAAGGGAGCCCGCCAGGCAGCATGCCGAGAAAACAGCAGCGTTAATCAGTCAGATCAGTCCGGATTACTTGGGAGCGCTTACTTTGATGTTAGAACCGGAAACCGCGCTCTACCGCCAAATGCAGCGGGGAGTATTTGTTCTCCCAGAACCTTACGAAATCTTAGAAGAACTGCAAATCTTGGTGCAAAATATTCAGGTGCAGCGCCCTTGTGTTTTTCGCAGCAACCATGCCTCCAACTATCTGCCCATCCGCGGTACCCTGCCGCAGGATCAGCCGGCGATCTTGGCGGTGTTGGAAAAGATCCGGGCGACCAAGGATGAACGCTATTTGCGTCCGGATTATTTAAGGGGATTGTAGAAAAAAGACAAATCAATAATAGTATTCTAATAACCATTCGGTTAACTTAAATAATATATTTACGTTTTAGGTTTATTGGTGAGTTTGGAGGTATATGATGCCCAAAATAAAAGTAATTACAGACAGCACCGCAGATCTGCCCAAAGATATAGCGAACCAGTATGGAATTACTGTTTTACCCATGACTACGAGCTTTGCCGGGGTTGATTACCGGGATGGAGTAGATTTAACCAATGCCGAATTTTACACGCTTTTAGCCAACTCGCCGGAACTGCCGCACACTTCGCAGCATTCACCCCAGTTTCTGGCGGATGCCTACCGCGAGGCCCTGGCTGATGGCTCGTTGGTGCTGGCCATTCACCTGTCTTCCGGGCTCAGCGGCACGGTGCAGAATGCTTATTTGGCCCAAGAGCTTTTAAACGATCCCCCCGGTTTAAGCATAGTTGATTCCTTGAGCGGTTCCCTCGGTCAAGGCCTTTTAGCCTTTCGGGCCGCGGAACTGGCCCAAGCGGGGCTAAGCTTAGAGGAGACAGCAGCGGAGGTGACGGACCTGCGCGGCCGCATGCGGTCTGCTTTTGTAGTGAATACGTTAAAATATCTATTAAAGGGGGGCCGGGTTAACCGACTGCAAGCTACGGTCGGTTCGGTACTGGATATAAAACCAATTTTGACGATTAACCAGCAAGGCAAAATTGACCAAGTGGATAAGATTCGCGGTCGAAAGGCCGCTCTGCGGCGCCTGTTGGCGATCGTGGAAGAACAGGGAAAAGACTTAACCCAGCAGACCGTTGGTTTAAGCCATGCGCTCTGCCCAGAGGATGCGGAACAGATCAAGCAAATTTTAATGGAGCACTTTGGGGTGAAAAAGGTGGTTGTCGGGGAGATAGGGGCAGTAATCGGCACTCACGTTGGCCCGGGAACTGTAGCCCTCTTTTTTCCAGGCTGAATCATAACGGGTATACTATAGAAAGCTATAGCAACTGATGGGAATAGTTCAGGCAGATTAGTCGGAGAAGGGGGCAGAAGGCATGTGGCTGTTTGGCCGGAAGGACTACAAGCTTTTTGATTTGTTTGGCGCTAGTGCGAATGTGGTGGTCCGGGCTGGTACCATTGTTCAGGATGTAGTTAAAAACTACGATAATTTGGATGAGCGGATGAACCAGCTGACCGCTCTGGAGGACGAGGGAGATCAAATCATAGAGGACCTGATGCAAAAGCTGAACCAGAGTTTTATTTTGCCGTTTGACCGAGAGGATGCCTATGCGTTAGTCCAAAAATTAGATTCTATTTTAGACTATATCGCCGGGATTGTGGACCGGATTATCCTTTATAAGGTAACTCTGCCCAACCCAGTCGTCAGTAACATGATTGAGGTTTTGGAAAAGGCGATTAAACTGATGGAAAAGGCCTTTAAGATGTTATCAGATATTGAGGATAAACGGCGGGAGATTTTGGCCTGCTGTGATGAGATCATGGCTTTAGAAAAAAAGTGTGATTCGCTGTACCGGCAGGCGGTGGCCGAACTGTTTCAAGGTCAGTACGATGCCATGACTATTGTTAAATGGAAAGAAATTTTTGAACATATTGAAACGACTTTAGACCGTTGTGAGGATGTAAGCAACCTAATCAGCGGCATCTGCGTTAAATATTCATGATTATGGATTGATAATCGAAAAGCCGGACATAACTGCTCCTCCTTTTGGGAATACTATTTTCGCAGAAAGGAGGAGTCCTGATGTCCAATACAAAACTTAAGGGAGATAACCAAGCCGATTCAATTGAGGCTAACCAAAAATATCGGGTGAACGC
>CAZKWP010000047.1:9708-14594 GCA_964556555.1 uncultured Syntrophomonadaceae bacterium | reverse complement strand
CACTCCCGAATTGAAAAAAAGGGTTTTGGCCCATGATGTGGAATATGTGCAAAGATTATACGAACCTAAGGACCTGGACGGATTAACCGTGGGGAAATCCTTAATTTTTGTGGCGACCAATGACCCGGTCGTAAACCAACGGGTACATCAGGAAGGGATAAATCGGGGCTTTCTCGTAAACGTAGTTGACGATCCGCCTCATTGTTCATTCTATGTACCATCAATAATCCGACGCGGCGCTTTATGCGTGGCCATCTCCACTGCAGGGAAAAGCCCCTTGCTGGCTCGCAAAATCAGAGAGCAACTGGAGGGGGAGTTCGGTCCCGAATACGCGGAGTATCTGGAAGTGCTAGGGGATTGTCGCCAGGAAGTTTTACGCCGCATTCCGGAGGAGAAGGAGCGCCGTCGGATTTTTGAGCAAATAGTGGAATCCGATCTCTTGGAACTGATTAGAAATAAACAAACTGAACAGGTGAAGGAGCGGTTATCCCAATGTTTATCGTCTCGATCGGATTAAACCATAAAACAGCGCCTATCGAAGTGCGGGAGCAACTGGCCATAAACGGCGGAGCCTTAACCAAAGCCCTCCAAGAATTGCATGCCTTGCCTGGAATTGAAGGTTGTGCGATTTTATCTACCTGCAATCGTTTCGAGATTTATTGCGCGGTCCGCGACCTGGATGTCGGGGTTAAAACCGTGCGGGATTTTGTTTATAGGAAGCTTTCCGCCTCCAATTTACCTATTGAAGAGGTTAACCAGTATTTTTATGCCCCCACCTGTCATGACGCGATCAGTCATCTTTTCCGGGTAGCGGCCGGGTTAGATTCGATGATCCTGGGAGAAAGCCAGGTTTTGGGTCAGGTCCGGGAGGCTTATGAGCTCGCTTTGGAGTTGGGGGTTACGAATGGAGTAATCAACACCCTTTTTCAGCAAGCAATCACGGTTGGGAAAAGAGTGCGCACGGAAACGGCGATCGACCGCAACGCAGTATCGGTTAGTTACGCAGCGGTTGAATTAGCTAGGCAGGTATTGGGGAAACTGGAAGAGCATACAGTTTTAATTGTCGGCGCCGGGGAAACTGGGGAACTGACAGCGCGGAACCTGGTGGCTAACGGGATCAGCTCGGTAATGGTCTCGAACCGTTCTTTTGATCGGGCGGTAGAGTTGGCGCAGGTATTTGGCGGCAGAGCGGAAAAATTCGAAAAATTAGCCGAGTCTTTGCTGGAAGCGGATATTGTAATCAGCTGCACCTCCGCTTGTCATTACGTCCTGCGTCCAGAGCAGGTGCAAAAGGCCATGGCGGCGCGCCCGGACCGGCCGCTGCTGCTGATTGATATCGCGATGCCGCGGGATATCGACCCGACCGTGGCGAATATTGCAGCGGTATATTTATACGACATAGACGACCTGCAAAATGTAATCGATGCTAATTTTCAGGAGCGGCGCCTTGAGGCGGTTAAAGCGGAGCGGATTGTGCGGGAAGAGCTTAGTGAGTTCAACAACTGGCTGAACACACTTTTCGTAGTACCCACCATTGTGGCCTTAAAAGAAAAAGCGGAAATGATTAAGAAGGCTGAATTAATTCGGGCCCGGAATCGGTTGGGAACGCTTTCGGCCAGGGAAGAAAAAGTGCTTACATCTTTGGCCAATTCTATAGTTAATCAATTGCTGCACGACCCGATCATTCAGCTGAAAGCCGTGGCCTGCAGCCAGCAAGGGCACCTGATAACCGAGGTGCTGCAGAATCTTTTTCAGTTATCGGTGGCCAAGGAAGATGGCTTGAATCCTTGGGAAGAGTCCGCGGTGAGCGCGGAAAAAGATACTGTATCCCGGTAGGATAATTTAGAGGCGCGCAGGGGTTTCTCATAATCAGCATTTATTCGGCATTACAGTGACCGTATCCCGGTAGGTTAATGCCGGTTTAGGCAAAAGAGGTGAAATGGTTGCCGACCCTAAAGATTGGAACCCGCGACAGTGTTTTGGCGCAGTGGCAGACCCAGTGGGTTTTAAATGAATTAAAACGTTTTTGGCCGGAACTGGATTGTCAGGTGCTGGCCATTAAAACGACCGGGGATAAAATTTTAGATGTATCCCTATCGAAAATCGGGGATAAGGGGTTATTCACCAAAGAACTAGAAGTCTATCTGCAAAACGGGGAAATAGATTTAGCGGTGCACAGCCTAAAAGATTTGCCCACCCAACTGCCGGTCGGCTGTACCTTGGGTGCCATCTGCAAACGCGCTGAACCCGGGGATGTGCTCATTTCCCAGAGCGGGGCGTCTTTAGCAGAACTCCCGCGCGGCTCCCGCATTGGGACTAGCAGTCTGCGCCGTAAAGCACAGCTTTTGTACTACCGGCCTGACCTGCAGATCGAAGATTTACGGGGAAATGTGCTTACCCGTTTTAAAAAGTTAGAACAGCAAGGATTAGCGGCGATTGTTCTGGCCGCGGCCGGCGTGGAAAGGCTGGGCTTAGAGGAGCGGATTACGGAATACCTGCCTTATGAGGTCTGTCTCCCAGCCGTAGGTCAAGGGGCGATTGCTCTGGAAATCAGAGAAAATGATCCGGTAGTCCTGCGGTTGATTCAACCGCTCCATGACGCGGTAACTGCTGCTGCTGCGCTGGCGGAACGGGCTTTGCTGCGCCGGCTGGAAGGCGGATGTCAGGTCCCGATTGCGGCACTGGCCAGGATAAATACGTCGGGGTCGGAATTGGTTTTAGAGGCGCGGGTGGCCAGTGAGGACGGCAAAAAACTGGTACAGGGCAAACGCTGCATCGCCTGGCCGGTTCAGCCAGAACTTAAACTTAAGCATAACGGGCATAACGGCAGCCAAACAGACCAAACAGAATTAGCCGGATCAACGGTCTCGGATCTGTGGCCTTATCAGCCCGCAGTGGAAAAGCTCGGCCGGGAGTTAGCGGAAGAACTCTTAACCCGCGGTGCGAGAGATATACTTAAGTGCCTGGGTCGGTAACGATCCGGGGGTTCGAAGGGAGGAAGCGGCGGATGAGCTCTGGCCGGCTGGCCAGAGTTTCCTGACCGAATATATTTATGGGTAATCAGTTTGGGATGGTTTATTTAATTGGCGCGGGACCAGGTGATCCCAAATTAATCACCTTAAGGGGCCTCGAGTGTCTGCAGCAGGCGGAGGTAGTGATCTACGACCGCTTAGCCAGCCCGCGGCTGTTAACGTATGTCCCGGCACTGGCCGAACGCATTTATGTGGGCAAAGGGCCTGACTGTCACACCCTGCGTCAGGAGGAAATAAACCAGCTTTTAGTGCGAAAAGCGCAGGAAGGCAAAATCGTAGCCCGGCTTAAAGGCGGGGACCCGTTTGTTTTTGGCCGTGGCGGGGAAGAAGCGGAAGCCTTGGTGGCTGCCGGTATACCGTTTGAAATCGTGCCCGGGATTACTTCCGCCATTGCGGTGCCAGCCTATGCGGGTATCCCGGTTACCCATCGGGATTATACTTCGGCGCTGGCCATTGTGACTGGCCATGAGGATCCGAATAAAGCAGACTCGAGCATTGAATGGGAGCACCTGACTGCGGCTGCCGGCACTTTAGTCTTTTTAATGGGGCTGGAAAACCTAGCCCGGATTGTGCAGCAGCTAATTAAATATGGCCGCAGCCCTAAGACCCCGATTGCTTTAATCCGCTGGGGGACCAGGCCGGAGCAGGAAGTCGTAACCGGGACTTTAGAAGATATTGCCCAAAAAGCCCGAGATGCCAAGTTTACTTCGCCGGTGGTGATCATCGTCGGGGAAGTGGTGCAGATGCGGGAAAAACTGCGGTGGATTGAGAAACGGCCTTTTTTTGGCCGGCGGATAGCGGTTACCCGATCGCGGGCGCAGGCCAGTGTCCTCACCAAAAAACTGGAGGCGTTGGGGGCGGAGGTCTGGGAATTTCCAACGATTGAAATCGCCCCGGCTGCTGATTACGGCCCGCTCGATGCCTGCCTCCGTCAGTTAAATACTTATCAATGGATAATCTTTACGAGCGTAAATGGCGTGGATGCCTTTTTTAAGCGGCTGCGGGAAACCAGGGGATGTGCGGCAGCTGCAAGGGGTCCGCTTGGCGGCGATTGGCCCGGCTACCGGGGAAGCCCTGGCTAAAAGGGGACTGCGGGTTGACTATATCCCCGCGGAGTTTCGCGCCGAAGGGATCATAGAAGGTCTAGCTGGTCAGGTTAATTCGGGAGACCGCGTTTTACTGCCCCGGGCGCGGGAGGCCCGGCTGATTCTCCCCGAACAGCTAGTCAAGCTGGGGGCGGTGGTAGAGGAAGTGGTCGCTTACGAAACCGTGCTGGGTTCCGCGGATGCCCGGGTCTTGATTGACTTACTGCAAAATAAGCAGCTGCACGCGGTTACCTTTACCAGTTCGTCCACGGTGCGCAACTTTATGACTTTACTGCAGGACGGACAGGTGGAAAATCCCCAGTCCTTACTGGAATCGGTAATTGTGGCCTGTATTGGTCCAATTACCGCGGGCACGGCCCGGGAATTAGGGTTAAAGGTGCAGGTTGAAGCGACTGAATATACGATAGACGGTTTGGTTAAAGCATTAATGGATTTCTATCTGGAATAGTGATAAACGCCTTGGGCTGCTCGGAAGGAGGATTTATTTTGGGATTTCTGGTGCACAGCCCCTGAGCGTCCGAATATCTGGTTGTTCAAGTTTTAAAGGGTCACTATCTAGAATACGGTTAAACGCCCAGGCTGCTACGTAAGGAGGGTGTGTTATGGGATTTCCGGTTCACCGGCCGCGCCGTTTGCGGGAACAGAGCGGCTTTAGGGAAATGTTTTGTGAAACCAGAGTCCAGATGACTGATTTAATTTATCCGATGTTTGTAATTCACGGTCGGAAGGTTAAAAATCCGGTGTCTTC
>CAZKWP010000047.1:0-9698 GCA_964556555.1 uncultured Syntrophomonadaceae bacterium | reverse complement strand
CCGGGAGTGTACCAATTCTCGGTAGATCAACTAATCAAGGAGATGCGGGAACTGCTTGATTTGGGAATTAGCTCCGTAATCCTTTTTGGGATCCCCGAAACTAAGGATCCGGTTGGCACCAGCGGGTGTCAGGCAAACGGCGTAGTCCAGGAGGCAGTAAGGGTTTTAAAGCACATGTATCCCCAATTGATGGTGCTTACTGACGTCTGCCTGTGTGAATATACCGACCATGGTCACTGCGGGGTAGTGGAAAACGGACGGGTTTTAAACGACCTGACCCTGGAGTTGTTGGCGGAAATGGCCGTTTCCCACGCGGAGGCCGGGGCGGACATGGTTGCTCCGTCCGATATGATGGACGGTCGGATCGCTGCCATCCGGACCGCTCTGGATGAAAACGGCTTCAGTCATTTGCCGATCATGGCCTATTCGGCCAAGTACGCCTCGGGTTTTTACGGGCCTTTCCGGGATGCGGCTGGTTCGGCGCCGCAATTTGGGGACCGGCGCAGTTATCAGATGCATCCGCCAAATACGGACGAGGCGTTAAGGGAAGTGGCCCTCGATATAGAAGAGGGCGCGGATATCGTGATGGTTAAGCCGGCGCTGCCCTATCTGGATATTATCCGACGGGTCAAAGATACTTTCAACTGCCCCATCGCCGCTTACAATGTTTCGGGCGAATACTCCATGATTAAGGCCGCGGCCGAGCGGGGCTGGCTCGATGAACAGCGCGTTGTCTGGGAATCTTTGACCGGGATTAAGCGAGCCGGGGCGGACGTAATTTTAACTTATTTTGCGCCTCAGGTAGCCCAGTGGATAAAAGACGGTAAATGGCCGGGGTAAGGGGGAGAGAGCTTGATCGTTTCCTGGAATACAACCAACCAGTGTAACATGTTTTGCGAACACTGTTACCGGGAGGCCGGGGTAAGAGCTGCAGATGAATTAAACACGGCTGAGGGAAAACGTCTGCTCGAACAAATCGCCCGGGCCGGCTTTAAGATTATGATTTTCAGCGGCGGGGAACCTTTAATGCGCCCCGACATTGTTGAGCTGGTGGAACATGCGCGAAGCTTGGGGCTTCGGCCGGTCTTTGGGACCAACGGAACCCTGATTACTCCTGAAATGGCCGAGCGGCTTAAAGCGGCCGGAACCATGGGGGTAGGGATCAGTTTAGACAGTATGGATCCGGAAAAACACGATCGGTTAAGAAAATATGATGGGGCGTGGTCTGAGGCAGTACAGGGGATGAAAAACTGCCGAGCTGCGGGACTGCCCTTTCAGATTCATACCACCGCTATGGAGTGGAATGAGGAAGAGATTGAGGCCATTACGGATTTTGCCGTAGAAATGGGGGCCGTAGCCCACCATATCTTTTTCCTGGTGCCGACCGGCCGGGCCATCAAGATTGAGGATGAGGCTTTACGCGTTGACAAGTATGAAAGTTTGTTACAGCGGATCCTGACCAAACAGCAGCAGGTAGAGATCGAACTAAAACCGACCTGTGCCCCGCAATTTGTGCGAATGGCCCAGCAGCGCGGGATGAACCTCCGATTTCAGCGGGGTTGTCTAGCGGGGATTTCTTACTGTATTATCAGTCCCAAAGGCCTAGTCCAACCGTGCGCTTATTTAAACCAGCCAGTGGGGGATGTGCGGGAGCAGCCTTTTGATGAAATATGGAAAACGAGTCCCGCCTTGCAGCAGCTGCGTACCCAGGAATACGGCGGCAAGTGCGGTGGCTGCCGTTATATTGAGGCTTGTGGCGGTTGTCGGGCCCGAGCAGCTTTCTACCATGACGGGGACTACATGGCGGAAGATGAGTGGTGTCGTTATCCCGGCGGAAAAATCGACACTGCCGAGGAGAACAATTATTAAAAACGATAACTGACATAAATTCATAATTAAAATTAAATGACAATTAATTAAGCGATAATTTATGAAAACTAGAAATAACAATACAATTAAGGACAAAGATAAACGACAGCAATATTTAAAACGAAAACAATCAACAAGAATAATGAATAGGAGCGATTTTGGTGGATGACCAGGATCGGCAGCTGTTAAACCGGCTGCAGAGTCAATTTCCCCTAACCGCAAACCCTTTTCAGACTTTAGGAGCGGAGCTCGGTTTAACCGAAGCGGAGGTCATAAGCCGGGTTAGCCGACTTAAGGAAACGGGAATTATCCGGCGAATCGGCGCCAGTTTTGATTCCCGCACCTTGGGCTACGCGAGTACGCTCGCGGCTCTGCAGGTGCCAGAGCCGCGGCTCCTGGAGGTGGTCGCCGTAGTAAACAGTTATGCGGGGGTCACCCACAATTACCAGCGAAATCACGACTACAACCTTTGGTTTACCCTGATTGCGGCCGGAGCGGCGGAAATAGAGACTATTTTACGGGAGATTCAGGAACAGACCGGCGGATTGCCGCTCTTAAATCTGCCGGCCCAGCGGGTATTCAAGATCAAAGCTGAGTTTAGTTTTTGAGGTGACTAGATGCTTTCACCACAAGAGATAGAAATTGTGCGTCTATTGCAGGAAGATATCCCTCTAACCGAGCGGCCTTTTGCTGAATTGGCCGGCCAGTTAAACATCAGTGAAGAGGATTTGTTGGACAATATCCAAAAATTACAGGAGCGGGGGATTATCCGGCGATTCGGCGCAATCTTACGTCACCGTCAGGCCGGGATGCAGGCTAATGCCATGGTGGTGTGGGTCATCCCTGAGGCAGAAGTGGAACGGGTGGGCCGGCAGCTGGCTGCATTTGCGGCCGTTACCCATTGTTATCAGCGTCCCACCGCGCCGAACTGGCCTTATAACCTGTATACCATGGTGCACGCTCGCAGCCAGGAGGAATGTACCGCTTTGGTGCAGGATTTGGCGGCGGCCGCTGGCCAGGCTGAGCACCGGTTGCTGTATGGTCTGCAGGAGTTTAAAAAAACGAGCATGCGTTATTTTGTGGAAGAGGAGGAAGCCCAGGATTAGCCGGGCTTAAGGAAGTAAAATGACCAATAAAAACAACTTGGGACTGGAGCAAAGTCGTTCGGCCGCCTGCTTTCAAGCTGCCCAAAAGCTGATTCCCGGGGGAGTGAACAGCCCAGTCCGGGCTTTCGGTTCCGTAGGCGGAACCCCGGTTTATATTCAAAAAGGCGAAGGGGCTTATCTTTGGGATGTGGACGGGAATAAATATGTGGATATGCTGGCCTCCTGGGGGCCTCTGATTCTGGGACACCGGCATCCGCGGGTGCTGGGAGCCCTTAGCCAGGCGCTGGAAATTGGCACTAGTTTTGGGGCGCCTACTGAACTCGAGACTAAACTGGCGGGTTTGGTGGTCGAGGCTTTGCCTTCGGTCGACCGGGTGCGCATGGTAAGTTCCGGCACGGAAGCCACTATGAGTGCTTTACGGTTGGCTCGCGGGTATACCGGGCGCGACAAGATTTTAAAATTTGAGGGGTGTTACCACGGTCATGCCGATTCCCTGTTGATTAAAGCCGGCTCAGGATTGCTGACGCTGGGCGTTCCGACGAGCGCCGGGGTGCCGGCTAGTCTGGCGGGAGCGACTTTGATTGCGCCGTATAATGATTTAAAGGCCGCGGAGGCCCTGTTTTCCGCTGTCGGCTCCGAGATCGCCGCGGTTATTGTGGAACCGGTAGCCGGAAATATGGGCGTAGTTTTACCTCGGCCCGGATTTTTAGCGGGTTTAAGGGAGTTAACCTTAAAACACGGAGCTTTGCTCATCTTCGATGAAGTAATTACCGGTTTTCGGTTGAGTTTTAGTGGGGCGCAAGGGGAATTAGGCGTGGAACCGGACTTAACCTGTCTTGGAAAAATTATTGGCGGCGGTTTGCCGGTAGGGGCGTATGGCGGCCGGCGCGAGATCATGGAACAGATTGCTCCATTGGGCCCGGTCTATCAGGCCGGCACCCTCTCCGGTAATCCATTGGCCATGGCGGCTGGTGCAGCAACTTTGACGGAGCTTCAGGAACCGGGGGTTTATGCAGACCTGGAGGACAAAGCCGCCTACCTGTGTCGCGGGCTGGCGGAGGGAGCGGCTGCTGCTGGCTATAGAGTTTGGGTAGTCGAGCGGAGTAAAGCCGAAGCCCGGCATAAACACCGGCCGGATCGAAGGTATAAAGTGTTTGATCTGGCGGAAGAAAGGTTAGGAGCAGGGTTAACTGAGCAGCAAGCAGCGCAGGAGCTTAAAACAGATACGGCACTAGGTGAACGGGGCGGAGTCTGTCTGACCCGGGCTGGTTCGATGCTGAGTCAATTTTTTGTCAACCAGCCAGTGGTTGATTATCGGTCTGCGCTCCAGGCGGATACCGAGCAATACGCCCGTTATTTTTGGGCCATGCTTAAGGCCGGAGTCTACCTGGCCCCCGCACAGTTTGAAGCAATGTTTGTTTCTTCAGCGCACACCTATGCGGATTTAGACGCAGTAATTTCGGCCAGTGAAAAGGCCTTGGCCGAGTTGGCTTAACTCAGCGTAAAACTAAAGCAAATCTGATTAAAGATGATCAAAAACAAAATAATATCCGGCCAAATCCTTGCGCATTGACCAGAGTTATTCCATAACCTGGCCAATGCGGAAGAAGGTGCCCCGGCTCTTGGCGACTAAAGCCTCTTTTTGGTTAAACACCTCGGCCTCCACTACTGATACCTGATGACCGGGGTGGATAGCCTGGGCTTTAACCCGTAATATTTCTCCAGTTTTCACCCGGGAAAAGTAATTAATGTTCATTTCCAGAGTAACTACTCTTATGTTTAAAGTCCGAAGCGCCACGCCCATTGCCGAGTCCGCAAGGGTGGCAATAACTCCGCCGTGGGCCGTGCCGTAGGAATTAGCGAATTCCGAATCGACTGTCATCAGCAATTCGGCTTGCCCAGGCGCTAACTTTAAAATAACAATGCTTAGATTTTGGTGAGCCGGAATATTATTGGAAATGGCGACAACTTTTTCAAAAAGGGCGGGGTTTAGCCCTTGATTTTCTACCAGCGG
Source organism: uncultured Syntrophomonadaceae bacterium (assembly GCA_964556555.1). Lineage (GTDB taxonomy): Bacteria > Bacillota > Ch66 > Ch66 > Ch109 > CAYXHK01. Next base: position 4,709 of record CAZKWP010000047.1, on the reverse strand, counting down.
AGTTTCGGGCGCTTGCTGCATCGTTGGTTTAGCCTCCTAATCAGTTAAATAATTGTTTAAAAACTGCAACCTCTGCTTGACAAACCGGTATTTTAAAATTAAACGACAAAGCCAGTGATGTCAACAGTACAAATAAACGGTACAGAACGTTTGCTTGGGAGGATTTCCATCCGCAGTAGCGAATAAAGGTAACGGTTGACAGGTGTTGCAGCATATGGGATGCGGTCCGAAGTCCCAGTGTTTAATCAATTGAACCGAAGAAATACCAAAGGATTCGTTGGGAAGTGGAATCCTTGTTAACCGGGTTTTCATTCAGCCAGGTAAATTGGCTGAAGATATACTTTTCACAAATAACTTTAAGTTATATAATAATAAGCAGGCTAAGCTGGCCAAGCCGGCCAGGCTTGAGTTTTAAAGAATTAGACTAAGCCAATTTACTCCTGATTCAGTTTAAAGTTGCTGAACAAAATTTTATATTCATGCAGGAATTTTCGCAGTTTATGTAGAAATAGAAGGCTAATCAGATACTTGCGTCGCCCATGGGACGGGCTTTTTTTATGAGTTTGAAACCTAAAAAACCTAAGGCAGGCTTTAAATTTTACTGGATTGACTGGAAAAGCCGGCGGAGGGTGGAGTAACGGTTGCCAGTTTAACGGAAGTAAGCTTTGGCCCGGTTTATACTGGGTACAATTAAAGTTAGGTCCTTGGAATTAAATATAAACCTAAGGATCGCTAGTCTTTCCGGCTGATGGGTGACTCGGCTGAAAAAGGCGGACCCTTCTTAAAATAAGGTAGCGGGATAGCAAGAAACATAGACTTATGTTTAATATCCCAGCCTAAATAAGGTAAAGGGACTTCTGCTGCAAATAAAGACGAAACTAGGTTGCAGTAGAAGACCAGGCCAAAATGAAATGAAGGGTTTCGTCAAATCTCAGAAATCTCGGTTGGGGGTGGTGAAAGAGGGTTCGTTCTAATTTCAGGTAGTTTAGTAGTTGTCATCTATGTATTTAAACTTTGAAAACCAAAATTTTAGAACAAAAAAGAGAAACTATTCTCAAAGGAGGAAAAAGCTTTGAAAATAGCTGTATGTGTTAAGCAAACATTTGACACCGAAGCTAAGATTGTCCTCAAAGATGGAAAAGTTAGCGACGATGGGGTTAATCTGATCATTAATCCTTACGATGAAACCGCGGTGGAAGAAGCTCTTCAAATTAAAGAAAAACAAGGCGGAGAAGTTGTTGTAGTATCTGCCGGTAACGACAAGACTCAGGATGCTATTCGGCAAGCTTTGGCTATGGGCGCAGACAAAGGCGTTTTAATCAATGCGGATCCGAATGCGGACGAGTATGCTCGTGCGATCATTTTATCCAAAGTTGTTGGCGGTCTGGGCGCAGATCTGATTCTTTGCGGCCATGTAGCTGCTGACGATGGATCTTCCCAAGTTCCCACTCGCTTAGCTGAAATCCTCAACCTTCCCCACGTTAACGTAGTAAACAAACTGGAATTAAACGGTGGCGTCGCTACCTGTACTCGTGAAACTGATGGTGGTTCGGAAGTTATCGAAGTTAAACTGCCGGCAATCATCACCTGCCAAGTAGGGATGAACGAACCCCGCTATCCTTCTATGAAGGGTATCATGCAAGCTAAAAAGAAACCGGTTGACAAAGTAGCTGGCGAAGCGGTTGCTTCCAAAGTTACGATCACCTCTTACTTCATTCCCCCGGCAAAAGCAGCGGGTAAGAAAATCGAAGTGGACGCTCCCGAAGCAGCAGCTCAATTAGTAAACTGGATGAAGAACGAAGTCAGAGTAATTGGCTAGACCTGACGGAATTCACGAACAAAGGAGGAGTAAAGACTAATGGCAAAAGGAACATGGGTTGTTATTGACCAACGCGATGGAAAAATCCGTAAGGTCTCCCTGGAACTGATTTGCAAGGCTCGTGAGTTTGGCGATGAAGTTGCTGCCGTAATTATGGGCAGTGGTGTAGAAGGACTCGCAGCGGAAGCTGGCAAATACGGTGCGGACAAGGTTTATTTAGCTGACGATGCTAAATTTGCTCAATATAATACTGGTGCTTATGCTGCTCAATTAGCCGCAATGGCGAAAAAATATGAACCGGCTGCGATTATTTTTGGTCATTCCGCAATGGGCAAAGATTTGGCTCCACGGACTGCTCAAAAGCTGGAAGCTGGTCTGGTTACCGACTGTACGGCAGTAGAAGTAGACGGCGGCAAATTGACTTTCACCCGTCCGATTTACGCTGCTAAAGCATTTGCGAAAGTTAATGTTAATACTGCTCCGGTTATGGCAACGATTCGGGCTAACATCTATGACTTAGTGGAAGCTCCGAAGTCCCCCGAAGTGATCAAAGCGGATGTTGCAGCAAGCGATGCGGATATGTATCAAAACGTAAAACAATTCATCGCTACTGTTTCCAGCCGTCCAGAACTTACCGAAGCTAATTACATCGTTTCCGGCGGCCGTGGCGCCAAAGGACCGGAAGGCTTCGTAATGCTCGGTCAATTAGCTGATATACTCGGCGCTGCTGTGGGCGCATCCCGGGCTGCGGTTGACTCTGGCTGGATTGACAACCAATATCAAGTTGGCCAAACCGGTAAAGTAGTTAACCCGATTCTTTACGTAGCAGCTGGTATTTCTGGAGCAATCCAGCACGTAGCCGGCATGTCTTCTTCCAAGAATATCGTAGCCATCAATAAGGATCCCGAAGCAGCAATCTTCAACGTATCTGATTTCGGTATCGTTGGCGACATGCATGCCGTTGTCCCAGAAGTGATTAAACTATTAAAGTAATAGTTGGGATTTAGAGTGGAATAAAATAATTCCGATAGATCTAGGTTCCGGATTATAAAGAGATACTGGATATGCGTAAAGCACTCTATCTGCCGGACCGCATATCCAGTATTAATGTAAAAATAATCACCAAGGGGGGTTATCGAATGGAGGGTTTGTTACATTTTTTTAGTTATTCACCCAGTTTTGCCGAGGCTTCTAAGGAAGCTGTCGAACTGATTACCCGTGTTTCCCCCACGAACATTCCCTGGGCCCATATGTATCTGTTTATCATGTGGATTCCGATTTTGGCTTTCCTGATTGGCTTCTATAACCACTATAAGTTATATACTTTGGGCAAGCCCGAAGAAAACAAACGGAATGACCAGATAGGAACTCGGATTGGCTCATGGCTTGGTTATACCTTTGGACACGGCCGAATAACTAGAGAAACGTTGCCTGGTTGGAGTCATTTTGCTCTGTTTTGGGGCTGGGTAGTCATGTTTGCCTTAACCGGCACCGTCGCGATTACCTCAACAGTCCGCGAAGTATCAGAAATTTGGTTCGGTCTGCATATCCCCAAGATGACGGGTGGTTTTTATGTCGGTTTCCATCTGTTGGGTGAAGTCGGCGGCCTAGTGGCTATTGTCGGTATCTTATACCTGATTTATCGTCGTTATGTTATAAAACCGGATCGGCTGAATGATACCAGGGAAGAAGACGGCTGGATTTTAGCCCTAGTCCTGATTATCATGGTGGTTGGGTACTTTATTGAAGGTCTGCGGATCGCCGGCCAGCTGATTACTTTAGGCGGCGGAAGCATCACCGCCTATGCGCTCAATGCCTTGGCGCCGGCCGATAAAGTCCCTCATTTTGTCGGTTGGTTTTTGGCAAATAACTTATTTGCCGGTCTTCCTCTCGATACCATCACCGTTTGGCACCGCATGCTCTGGTGGTTCCACATGTTCACCGCTTTCTTGTTCATCGGTCTGATTCCTCAAACCAAACTATGGCATATCTTCTCTGGAATGCTGAATTACTACTTCCGTAATTTGGGACCCAAGGGTGCCGTAAAACCGATTCCGAACATCGAAGAAGCGGAAACCTTTGGTGTGGAAGCGATCGAAGAATTTACCTGGAAAGACATGCTGGATTTCGACGCCTGTATTCGGTGTGGCCGCTGCCAGGATAACTGTCCGGCCTACTTGACTGGCAAAGAACTGAATCCCAAGATGTTGATCCAAAACCTAAAAACCCATTGGCTGGAAAAAGCTCCGTATCTGCTGGCCCAGCAGAAAGCCGCCGCTTTGGCTGGCGACGCTGGTGAGGCTATAGGCGCGATGTCTGACGAGGGCGCAGTTGACGTAATGGAGAAAACCTTAATCGGCGACGTTATTTCGGAAGACGTGATCTGGGCCTGCACCAACTGCCGCGCTTGTATGGAAATGTGCCCCATGTTTATTGAGCATATTCCAAAGACCCTGGAAATGCGGCGGAATCTGGTCATGTGGCAAAGCTCCTTCCCGTCGGAAGCGCAGCTGGTATTCAGGGGCATGGAAAACAACAGCAACCCGTGGAATGTTGGTTGGGCGGATCGGGATAAATGGGCGGAAGGTCTGGATGTTCCGCTTTGGTCCGAAATTCCGGAAAATGAACGGTCGGATTACTACCTCTACTATGTAGGTTGCTCCGGCGCTTTCGATGATCGGAACAAAAAGATCTCTAAAGCTATGGTACAAATCTTTAAGCAAGCCGGGATTAAATTCGCGATCCTCGGCACGGAAGAAAAGTGCTGTGGAGATTCCGTCCGTCGCTTAGGCAACGAATATCTGTACTACACTATGGTCAGCGAAGCGATTGAAACGATGAACGGGTACGACGTGAAGAAAATAATCACCGCTTGCTCGCACTGCATGAA